>JAOUKG010000864.1 GCA_029882725.1 Cyclobacteriaceae bacterium | reverse complement strand
AGTTGGTTTTGGCCTCAGATGGAAAAAATTTCCTCCTTTTAATATCTCAAATCGTGAAGGCTGGCAATGAAAAATATAAACATTGGATTGTTTTTTGAAAAGGCTATTTCCAAATTTGGAAATAGCCTTTTTCTTTCTTAATTTTTAAAAGTGGAACATAATAAATCAAGAGCAGTGCATAATGCCTTTACAGCCGTCTTTATTATTTTTGGAACAAAGGGAATTTTTAATATTCCTAGTAAAATAGGTCGAACTTTTGCATAAATTTCGCAAACTTTTTTTATGGCTGATCCGATATCTGTTCTTGCACCACTTATGGTTTTTAATGAAGTCCCACCTTCTTCATAGGCACTAAAGTCAAAGGACATTAAGTCTTTTTCTATTTCCTCATAATTTAAACTTTTGTCGTTCATGATAAATTTGGTTTAGTGTGATTATAAAATATATTTAATATAAAATTGAGTATTAATTAATATTACTACAATACCTAACCATTGGCATTTTTAAGAGTAATATTGAAGAAAATTATATCTTTTATTTAAGCAAATATCCCCAACCTTGGGTATTGTATTTTATAATTTAATTATTGTCATTTAGAAAAAATAATAAAATTATGGATCCGAATTTATTTTATCTTAACTGGGATATATTATTTGAGGTTTTTATGACAATAATATTCCTGTCCTTTGTAATTGAAAGGGCACTTTCCCTATTGTTTGAAACGGAGTGGTATATTAAAAAATTAAAGAAAAAAAATATAAAGGAGGCTATTGCTTTTGTGGTAAGTATTTGGGTATGTTATTGGGTAGATTTTGATGCATTAAGTATCCTGTTTTCGAAAGATAAAGTACATATATTGGGTTTTGCAATCACCGGAGCCATTGTAGCAGGAGGGAGTAAGGCATCAATTGCTCTTTTTAAAGATTTTTGGAAAATAAAAAGCAATGCCGATAAAAGAGATAGTATCTCTGAATTGGAAACATCAAAAAGTTCAAAAGCAGTAAAATAACCATGAAAATTCAATTTACATTTTTAAAAAAAGTAATATTTCTAACTGGTTTTTTACTAACCATTTCCAATATAATCTATGCAGATTATCTAATTGTACAAAGGGAAAGTTATATAAGAAATAGTGCATCAGGAACTGCGGATATCATTGAGAAAGTGAATAAAGGAGACACATTGGTTCTTCTTGATAATGGAGTAAAAGTAAATGGTTATTACCAAGTTGTAGGCCCAAATACCCATAAAGAAGGTTTTATTTACCAAAACAGAGTTCGAAGAAGGACTGGCGATTTTCAATATCTTGTGGATTCTACCCAATTTGTATGGAATTCCACAATTCCGGAGGGATATTATACTAACACAGAAAACCTGGAGGGTGAAAGTTTGAAAACAGCCTTATATCACATTATAAAAAATCATCAGGAATTTCCATATACAAGTTCCAGTACAGATGTTTGGGATGCACTAAAAGAGACAGATAAAGATTTAGCAGATCCTACAAAGGTGAGACTGTTATATACTAACAGAAGCCGGGATGCAGAAAAAGAATATGACTCCGGAAATGGATGGACCCGGGAGCATGTTTGGGCGAAGTCACATGGGGATTTTGGAACCAAAAACGGGGCAGGAACGGATTTACATCATTTAAGACCAGTAGATGCCTCTGTAAATAGTGCAAGAAACAATAAAGACTTTGATAATGGGGGAGAAGAATACATTGATGGTGATTATCCTTCCGGTAATTTAAGTGATAGTGATTCCTGGGAACCTAATGACAATGTAAAGGGAGATGTTGCGAGGATGATATTCTACATGGCCGTGCGGTATGAAGGCGAAAATGGAGAGCCTGATCTGGAGTTATCTGATGAGGTTAATACTGCACCTGCTCCACTTCATGGAAAGCTTACCATTTTATTGGAATGGCATGAAAGTGATCCTGTAGATGCATGGGAACGAAGACGAAATGATATCATATTTGAACAATTTCAAGGCAATAGAAATCCATTTATTGATCATCCGGAATTTGCTAGTAAAATATGGTAATATTACATGTAGAGACATGTAATATGTTTTGCTA
>JAOUKG010000862.1 GCA_029882725.1 Cyclobacteriaceae bacterium | reverse complement strand
AATTTCAGGAGAGACTTTATCAAGTTCATATATACCTGTATACAGGGCATTTACATTTTTAACTTTACCTGTAGTATAATCTTCCGCATTGATACCAAGCGATTTTGCCTTCAACCGAAGGTTAATATCCTTTGAAACCAATATTATTTTTCTGTTGGGGAACTCTTCAGTGAGTTTTAAAGTGGCATTTAAGATCCGGTGGTCGGGCTTATCTTCGCCAAAAATTTGAGTTGCATCAATTTTACTGTCTGAATACATCAACACTTTAAATTTTCCCTTTTCAGGGCCATTCAGAGCGTTCCAATCCTTTAAAATTTGATCTCTGGCAAGTGAATCCATCAACCTTGTAAATTCCCGGGCTTCAAAGTTTTTGGTGTCGTTGCCCTTTTTAAACTGGTCAATTTCTTCCAATACGGTAATCGGTATTGCTACATCATGTTCATCGAAACTCATAATGGAGTTATGAGCATAAATAATCACCGATGTATCAAGCACAAAAATTTTTCTTTCTATTTCTTGTCTTTTAGTCTTTGCCATCTACGAAGTTTTGTAAATACGAAAAGTGTGATGTCAGGCACCCATTCTCTGCAATTGTAGCCCTTCCAATCATATTATTTGAGTCTTCAACTTCCTCTAATAACCGAGGGAATACATGCCTCATTAAATCATTACTAAATGCTATGGAAGCATCACGTGGCAATTCACAAGGCAAATTATCAACTGCCATCACAGATATATTTTCTTCATCAATAAATGGTGGCAACACTACATCATCTGAAGCATTATAATCATATACAGGATCATCAATGGAGGATGGTTTTTTTGTAGAAGGGATTGAACCTTCTATATCACAAGTAATATCTGCAATAACACGAATATTAAAATTCGGATTTAAAACATCCTCTCTTTCAAAAAGTACCGGAGCCTTGGGGTCCCAATAAGCACCGGCTATGAGAATATCTGCTGCCTTTGCAAATTTAAGGAAATCACCCTTGTAGTTTTCAGGGGATTTATAAAATTCTGATCTTGAATATGCTTTCCCCTCTTTGTGAATATTATAATCTCCATTACCTAATTGAGTAAATACAGGTCCTTCATAGTTATTACACAGAAAATCATGAGGACTTACTTTTCGAATACCCAAGCCAAACAATACTTCCATAGCCCCTTTAGATACTCTTCCACCACCGGTTAAGGCAATTTTAATTTTAGGAAGTATTACCTTTTGGTATTCCGACTTTAAATCCTCTAAATCATGGCACTCATGTGCCCTGCGTATGGAAAATAAATTATATCGTTTTCCGAAAGTCCATATCGCATTATAAGCCCCAACAATACCAGCAAATCTACCAAAGGCAACTACCCTATTGTTGTTTTCGTCAAAAAGCCTTTCATAATCAATAAGTCGGATTCTTTTTCTTAGAATATTCTGAAGTAGTTTTCTGTTATAGGCCTGAGCTTTAATGGTATGGCTAAAGAATAAATAAGTCTTTTCTGGTAGCAAAGCATCAACATTCACCTCCTTTACCCCGATAAGGATATCGCAATCCTCGAGGGTATCAGAAACTTCAATTCCTACACTTGTATACTCCTCATCTGTAAAACATCTGAATTCAGATTTTTGGCAAACCAGTGAATGGTTTGGAAATTGAGACAATAATTGTTTAGCTACTTCGGGTGTGACTGCTACTCTTTTATCAACAGGCACTTTCCCTTCTTTTAATATTCCTATTCGCACAAGTTCAGTTTATCAGGATGTAACCACTAATATTGTAAACTACTTAATCAAATCAAATATGTATCAACTTTTTTCCTGATCTTTTTTAAATTTTCCTTCTTCCTTGATCTTTTTATAGTCGTTTCTCTCCTGAAACTTTTTATCTTCCACATTTTTATTGAGGAATTTATTGATTTCATCAATAGCGATGGTACTTTTCATTTCACCAAAAGAATCAATTTCAATTGAAAATCCATCAAGTGCCTTATGAACTTTTGGTTTTTCTGTTTTATTTTTTGACATGAATCTATGATTTTATTGGTAATTGATTTAACGCATATTCTATTCTTTCGGAAGCTTCAATACCACC
>JAOUKG010000863.1 GCA_029882725.1 Cyclobacteriaceae bacterium | reverse complement strand
ATTCCCAAAACGCGTTTACCAACTCTAAACCTGGGGTCTTTTTCATCTCCATCCTGAACCGAATAAAATGCTTTGTATCCAATGGGTACCTCTCCAACGTCTAAATTGTGCCAATTATTTGCTTCAATTTCAGCTTCCTTGACGCGGTCATTAAAGTTTTGCTCCCCCACTTGTTTAGCTAAAATTTTTCTAGCCTCTTCTTCTGAATTTGGGAAGTTTTCTATTTTTTCAGCTTTCTCTAAATATTCGTTGATAAACATTTCGGGCGAATGTTTTAATCTTTTGATAATTCGTTTTCCCATTGTACGTAATTGTACACGACGACGAGGAGGAACATATATATTTAAAGTTTCAAGATCTATTGCTTCCAAAACAAGATCTCCAATATTGGAGTCATTGTTAAGTATATTTTTTATTTGATTATGATCTTTTTTTGTGAGGGATTTTAAAAGTTTTTTTATTTCGTAGACGGTAGAATTAATCTCATTTTCTGAGTATTTTAGTCTTTTTTGAATGCCCGGGTGGACTTGTGCTTGTGTAGAGAGGTCCCCAAAATTCCCAACAAGTAACAGGGTTCGCATAGTTTTTCTAAAAAGAATGGAGTCTGAATCATTATGACTGGATGGTTTATTTAGGAGGGCATTTATAAATTGTCCACTCTTTGTAAAATCAGCAATTTGGTTCATTGTTTTGTCGAGACCAACAAGGAAATTATCCATTTCTTTTGGGGTGACTTTCAGCCAGCTGGGGGCAATTAACTTGCCGGGGCTAAAACCAATGGAGGCACTTGTTGCTATTGTGCCAACTCCCCCTTTAATAAAACCTCTTCTTTTCATAATGATTTTTTTTATTAGTTAATGTTTAATAGCACCTTTTCATTTGAGTTTTACTAGTGAATTTAATAAATTATTTCCAACATTTACTCCGAAAATGATGTCTTTTTCATATTTCTTTCCTATTTCCAATAAAGTGGTTTTGAAAGTTGAATTTCCTGTAAAGGCGCAAGCTGTACCAATTCCTTTCCAAAGTTGGGGGTGTCTTTCAATAGAAAATTGTTGAATAGCATTATATAGCCCCTTAAAATCACCTTGAAAAAAAAACCATAGAGCCCTTCCTAAACCACGATCATAATTGGTATTAAAAGAAGTGTTTTTAGGTATTCCATTTCTGAAAACTCTAAAATGGTTAAAAAAACCATGGTGAAAACCTAAGCCGTCAGCAACCGCTCCACTGTATTTTTTATCCAGAGAAGTTGGTATCCACCCCACAGGTTTTTGAAGACGAGCCACCGCCCACCCAACTCCAATCGCATATAGTTTTTTTTCAGCATGACTCTTTTCTTTTAGTAATTCCTGCAACAGTGGTTTGTCAGATTTACTTAATTCATCAATTAAAACTATTGCCATGGAGGCACCTTCAAGAGAAAAACCCCTTCTAGAGGCAGGTAGCTCATCAAGGGAAAAAGAGAGTTCTTCAATGGAGGTTTTAAGAGCTGTTTGATAGCCAAAAATAAAAGCAGAACGAGCAGTTGACAGCTTTTCTGAAATCTGCAAATTTGAAAATTCATTTATGGGTAATGATACATCTTTCATTAATGCCAATAAGTGTGACCGTAGGTTTTCTGTATCTTTTTTCATGGCAAAATATTCTCAATATTTTGGGCGAATTTTTCAAGAATATCAATATTGTTTTTCAAACAGATCTTAAGTTCATCAACATTCAAGGAATTTTTGCTGGAATGATATAAAGACTGTATAGGTTCGATAAGAGATTGATCGATGTATTTTCCTGTGTATGAATTGGTGTCTTTGTGATTTTTTAAAAAATCCAACATATATAATTGAAGATCATTCAATCGGGCATTTTCAATTCTGATTTGACTGTGAAAATGGGGGTCACAAAAGAATCCATTGCGGAATAGTAACACATTGTAAGCAAAATAAACGGCT
Source organism: Cyclobacteriaceae bacterium (assembly GCA_029882725.1). GTDB lineage: Bacteria > Bacteroidota > Bacteroidia > Cytophagales > Cyclobacteriaceae > JAHEMU01. Next base: position 138 of record JAOUKG010000863.1, on the reverse strand, counting down.
GTATCCCAGGCCACTTTTAATAACATGGTTCCCGGCCGCCCCATAAGCTGGTAACTTCCCTTATATAAACCAGAATAATGATTGTACATGCCTTTCATTAGTTGATCACCAAATTTTACCATCAATGAAAAACGATAA
>JAOUKG010000860.1 GCA_029882725.1 Cyclobacteriaceae bacterium | reverse complement strand
TCTATTCGAATATTGAACTATAACATATGGCAAAACGGCGTTCGGGTCTGCAGCTGTAGCAGCCAGTGGGTTAGTATTGATATCCAAAGCCTCATCACATGAATTGGACGTAAAAATCAATATTACTCCTAAAAAAACGATAAATATATTCTTCATAATAAATTTCATTAAAATGTCAATTTAACATTAAAACCATAACTTTTAAATGAGGGAACAGAAGCTCTTTCAATTCCAAATCCATCTGCACCTGCACCAAAAAGATTTGATTCAGGATCAATATGAGGGACAGCTGAATATATAAGCCATAAGTTCCTGCCCTCAACACCAAATTGTACACCTTGTAAGAAGTTATTCTCCAACAATGATTTGGGCAAAGAATAGTATACAGATAATTCACGCAATTTTGCATATGATGCATCAAAAATAAAGGGTTCTGCAATACTATTATCATTAATGGAAGTCCAAAAATCTTGTGCATTTCTCAATGGAACATCATTATCTCTTATTGAACCATCTCCATTATATATAGAGCCAGAAGCATCAATAAAAGTACCTTCCCTGTTTTGCAGAGTTTCGGTAACAAGGCCTCCAGTTTGTAAGCTTTCCACAGTTGAGGATTTTATTACACCTCCTGATCTCCAATCAATTGTAAAGGATAAACCTAATCCTTTGTAGGAAAAGTTATTATTAAAACCCATTATAAAATCGGGCATAACCGATCCAAACGTTTTGGCATCCCCTGCGATCCTTCTTCCAGTCTCAGGGTCTATTAATGGTCTATTCTCTACCGAGTCTCTTGCGTAAGGAATTCCATACAACTGAAACTCTTTTCCTGGCACAGCAACTACTTGTACACTATTAAAAGCACTAGCAATTAATGTTCTTTCCAAACCCTCAGCTAACTCAACAACAACAGACTCGTTCTTTGTGAAATTAATAACTGAATTCCATGAAAAATCATCTGTTTTCAGAATCTGTGCATCCAAAGTAATTTCAACTCCTTTTGTATCCACACGCCCTACATTTGTCAAACGTGTACTAAATCCTGTTGTTTGTGGTATTGGTAAAGCAAGAATTTGATTTATATTTTGAGAATTAAAATAGGCAATATCTAAACCTATACGACCATCAAAAAACTGTAAATCAAGTCCAAATTCCATACTTTTTTGTTTTTCTGGTAATAAGTCACTTGGAGGAATTCTATTTCCTTTACTAAATGCCAATCTACCATCAAAGGGAAAGTTCACATTGAGACTATATTGTCCAAAAGCAGTAGAAATGGGGAAAAAATTAAAATCTAAAAGATAAGGGTTAGTATCATTACCAACCTGCGCATAACTAGCTCTAAATTTTCCATAGGATAATATATCATTCGAAATACCAAACGCATCAGTAAAAACAAAAGCTAAACTTACGGAAGGGTAAAAATATGAATTATTATTTAGGGGTAAAGTGGAAGACCAGTCATTTCTTGCCGTAAAAGCAAGTGTCGCCCAGTTCTTGTAACCAAACTCCGCCTGACTATATGCTCCAAAAAGCCTTCTATGCGTATAATCTCTTCCTGAAACAGTTTGTTCTGTATTCCCAGGATCAAAAAGTTCAGCTATTAATAGTGATGTTCCTGTAAGATTCTCTCTTGAAAACTCTCTATCATTATAATTAAAACCAGCCAATACATTCAATGAAATATCTGAAGTTAAATCTGTAATATAATTTGCAATTATATCTGTATTTAATTGTGTGTATTTTATTTTATCAACAATATAATTACCATCAACTCGTTGTGCAGTCCCCTTTCTATTACTAATAAATCTTTCATCTACTTCAAAATCATAACCAACTTTTGCTGAAATAGACAATTTTTCAATTGGATTGAATATCAGCTGAAAATTACCTATAAACCTATCGTCATTTCGATCATTCTTATTTTCATGTTGTATCCAATAGGGATTATTACTAGTAGGAGTCAATGTATTTATTTGATTCCCATTCGGATCAATCCAATTCTTGTAATCGTTATAATCAAGAGTACTACTGAACGATCCTAGTCCAATGATGTTTGGGTCATTTGCACCTGTCACCCCCGTTCCA
>JAOUKG010000861.1 GCA_029882725.1 Cyclobacteriaceae bacterium | reverse complement strand
AAATATTATGGAATTAGTCAAATTAATACCTATGAACTCAGGCAAGATAATGGCGAAGCTATTGTTATGTTGCATTTGTCAAGTCCTGAAAGTGGAAGATTTGATGGTATGGTAGGCCTCCAGCAAGATCCTCAAACTCAGGAATTTTTAGTAACAGGATACTTGAATTTATTTTTACCCAATATGTTCGGGTCACTTAAACAATTGGGCATTGATTGGAAAAAATTGCGTAGGGACACACAAAATTTGGAAGCGAATTTTAAATATCCAGCTTTTTTAAATTCAAAACTTGAGTTGGACATGAATTTTCATCTTTTCAAACAGGATAGTTTGTTTTTGAATCGTTCAATGCAAGCGGTTTTATATCAGCCTTTCAGAAGTGGTTTATCTGTTGGGCTTGGCCTTACCTTAGAGAGAACAGGGTTACTAAATTATATTTCTTACGATCAAGGACAATTGGAAAATATAGATAGTAAGGTAACTTATTTGAATTTATTGGCTTATTACGAAAGTGAACAGAGTGGGTTTCGTATGGGGATTGATATGGGCAAAAAAAATATCTTGGAGAATAATTCAGTTTCAGTTTTAACCTATGATTCCTATCCAAAACAATTTTATCAATTCAAATTGCATGGTATGTTTCATTATAAAAATAAGATTAAAGGGAATTGGTATTGGGTACAGAAATACTCTGCAGGAATGTATTTTTCGGAATTTCAATTTGATAATGATAGATTTAGACCCGGGGGAGTTAATTCATTGAGGGGATATCTTGACAGGGAATTTTTTGCTGATCAATTTTTAGTAATGCAGTCAGAGTTTAGATATTACAGTACTAAATCCACCTATTTTAATTTCTTTTATGATGCAGGAATTTTAACCAGAATAGAAACTTCAAATAAATTAATGGGTTTTGGATTAGGTATGAATGTAGAAACGGGCAAAAAAGGTTGGTTGCAATGTTATGTGGCTTTGGGTAAAAGGGAAAAAAATAAAATTGATATATCACAAACCCTTGTTCACGTGGGTTATGTTGCAAAATTCTGATACATTTGAAGTTAAAATGAAAAGGTATTTCTTTTTTTTACTGGTTTTATGTGCCTTGCCGGGTTTTGGACAACATGAAGTTTCAAACCTGAATAGTAGGCTTTATCATTTTAATAATGGAGAAAAAGTTTATTCTGAAGATTCTAAAACTTTGCATTTTGATCTGAAGAGAAAGGAAATACGGAGTTTTCCACTTCGTATTCAATCATCAGGGGATGTATTTGTATTTATAAATAATACTCTTTTTAAAAAAGGTAAGGAATTATTAATTCATGAAAGAGACTTAAATAGTGGTAATTCATTTTTATTAACAATTTATAGGTTTGATGAAGACAATGATCTAAAAATTGGCATTGGTGAATTGGCCATTTTTGCCCCACCTGAAGGACAATTGAAGGATAAAAGGATCGGTTATGGGTATAATAATTTTATAAATATTGTTTTTGTAGTATTCCTCTTCGTCTTTTCTGTTGTAAAGGTCACTTTAGGAAGGGATGTCGTTGATTTTTTCAAATTAGGATTTATGTTTTCCTCAAGAAACCGTGATGAGAACATCTTTCGAAATAGATTGATGAGTCCCCCAACACTGGCATTTATAATAATTTACAGTCTGATTATCTCATTTTTAATATTGGTAGTTCAGGAGGAAAAATATATTAGTGAAAGTTTGGGGTATTTGATTGGGAATTGGCTGCTTTGGACACTGGCTTTAATTGTTTTGTTGTTCTTAAAATCCGGGTTGATTCGTTTGTTTTTATATATATTTAATATATCAAAAGTTTTCCCTTTTCATTTCTATAATTATTTGCGAATAAGTGTGGTTCTATTGATGGTTACTGCCCTTTTTGCATTGCTTTTATCATGGACAATTCCTTTTTATAACAGCAAAAATTTTATAGTCTACGCATTGATTTTTGGAGCTTTTTTAAGGGCATTATTTGTGTTTTTGAAACTAAATAGTGAAGTGGGTTATAAAAATTTCCATTTATTTTCATACCTTTGCGCCACAGAATTATTGCCATTTTTTTGGATAGTATTTATAGG
>JAOUKG010000082.1 GCA_029882725.1 Cyclobacteriaceae bacterium | reverse complement strand
CATCGTGTCCTCAACTTCCTGAAAATAGTTTATAGCACTGCTCATCGATCTCCTTGCTTTATTGGGATCCCCCAGATCAAGCAACATCTTCCCAATATTATTAGATGCAACTCCTGCTTCTGTTAGATTATCTGATTTAATTGAAAAATCCAACGCGTGTTGGAAATTCCTATACGCATTAATGTATTGCCCTTTTTCAATATAAACAGAGCCAACAAGATTGTAGACAACCCCTACTTCATGAATCAATGAATCCCTTAATCCATTATTTAATGCTAACTGACCATAATACAAGCTACTGTCCGGGTTCGATTTACTGTATTTTAAAGAAAGTGATTTATAATAAAAAAAATCAGAAGTTGCAGAATCCGATATTATCAAACTATCCTGCTCGACCCCAACATCATAATAACATTTGGCATTTATAGTATATATATTACATATGGAAAGAATACAAAAAATAGCAGTTATATATAAAGAACTTCCTTTCCTTTTAAAAAAAACTTTTAATGGCATATTATACTTAATTATTTATAAGATGTTCTCCACTAAACTCTATAACTGTTTATTGAAGTAAAATTAACGTTGTTATTGTAAATTATTCCAATTAATGAATTTTTATGTAAAGGATTAGTATCTATGAAATCAACTGCTTAAGTTTATATGCAAGACTTGTTTGGAATTTGTCAACTTATATAGTCAATTTAAATATTATTGCTTTTTATCACATCATGATTATATTTATCAATAAATATCAGTATTTTCCCTTACGCAAAAATTATTTAAAACATTATCAGTGAAGGGTCTGAATTCCAAATTATCACTACTCTAAAATATGGCAAATAATAATGTACACTTAAATTGGCTGGTGGTGTTGCTTTTATCTTTTAACTCTGCTTTTTCTCAAATTGACATTCAAGGTCATAGAGGTGCCCGCGGTCTCTTGCCTGAAAATTCAATTCCAGGATTCCAGAAAGCCTTGGAATTGGGAGTGAATACCATTGAACTTGATGTGGTAATAACAAAGGACAACAAGGTTGTGGTTTCACACGAACCATGGATCTCTGGTAAAATATGTAAGGACCCTAAAGGGAATGCCATTAAAGAAAATGATTGGTCTTTTAATATCTTTCAGATGAAATATGCTGAAGTAAAAAAATGTCAATGTGGCACAATAAAACATCCGGATTTTCCTGAACAAATTAAAATACCGGTTGAAAAACCCCTCCTTTGGGATGTAATCAAAATTATAGAACAGGAAGCAAGAAAATATAAAAAAGAAATTAAATACAATATTGAAATAAAATCCGACCCAAAAGGAGTTGACCTATACCATCCTAATCCCCATCGTTTTTCATTTCTCGTATATCAGGTTATTCAAAAAATAGACCCTGACAAAGTAATTATTCAATCTTTTGACGTCACTATTCTACAGGAATGGAAAAAATCCTACCCCCAATATAAACTGGCCTTTCTGGTTGAAAATCCACCTTCATGGAAAGAAAGTATACAAAAATTAGGCTTCAACCCTGATATATATAGCCCTAATCAGGATTTTATTTCCGCCAGGTCAATTCAGGAATTGCACCAGATTAGAATCAAAGTTATCCCCTGGACTGTGAACGAAATTGAAAAAATGCAACAGTTTATAGATTGGGGAATAGATGGTTTAATTACCGATTACCCCGACCGTGCATTAAGTTTAAACAATTCCCATTAAAGTGTATAAACGCCGTATAGTTAGGTTTTAAAGTTAAACTATAAAGCATTATTTTAAATGGAATTAGACCAAAATACACATAAAATTACCCCATGAATATTCAGGTTATCCCTACCATTTAAAAAGTTTTGACTTATTTTGCCAAAAAAATTAAACATGGACAAAAAATATCAGGTGTACGGAATGGGTAATGCCCTCGTTGATTTAGAATTGATAGTCTCTGACGAATTCCTTAATTCACATAATATAGAAAAAGGTATAATGACGTTAGTTGAGGAAGAAACTCAAAATAAAATAATGAAAGCCATTGAAGATTCCGATACCACTATGCAGTGTGGTGGTTCTGCTGCTAATTCAGTTATCGCAGTTAGTCAATTGGGCGGAAGAAGTTTCTATTCTTGCAAAGTAGCAAATGATGAACTTGGTAAATTTTATATAAATGATCTTGTAAACAATGGTGTGGATACCAATTTACAATATCACCCTTTAAAAACCGGAATTACAGGCAAATGCCTTGTCATGATTACTGAGGATGCCGAAAGAACCATGAATACGTTTCTTGGAATTACATCTAATTTTTCAAAAGAAGAGCTGGATTTTACCGCTTTAGCTGATTCCCAATATCTGTATATTGAAGGCTATCTAGTTACCTCACCCCTTGCAGTTGAAGCAATGAAAATTGCAAAAGATTTCGCTGTAAAAAACAACATTAAAGTAGCAATGACTTTTAGTGACCCCAGTATGGTAATGTACTTTAAGGATCAATTGGTAGATATCATAGATTCAGGGGTGGATCTTTTGTTTTGTAATGAACAAGAAGCCTGCCTGTACACTGATTCTGAAAACCTTGAAGAGGCTTCCTCTAAACTATCCAAAATAGCAAAAAACTGGGTAGTAACCCGGGGTGCTAAAGGTGCTCTTATTTTTGATGGAAAAAACACAATCTCAATAAAATCACATAAAGTGGAAGCTGTTGATACAAATGGAGCCGGAGATATGTTTGCAGGTGCTTTTTTATATGGAATTACTAATGGATGCTCTTTTAAAACTGCAGGCGATTTAGCAAGTTTAGCAAGTAGTAGGGTTGTTTCTCAATTTGGCCCAAGGTTAAATGTTCTTGAAGTTGCCAGACTAAAACAAATTATCATGTAATTCTTTAAATAATGATGCATTTGTAATTAAATAGTATTCCGCTATTATACAAATGCATCATTACACTATATCCATATTTTTCTCAATCTGTTTTCCCCCAAATCATTCAATAATACCCTTTTGAAATACAAACTACCCGCTACCTCAAAACTGTAATTAAAAGCGGTATCATTCCTTAAAATTTCCAATATACAACCACCTTCTGTGAAACTTGCATCTTTTATTATATCTCCTGTTTCGATATAGTTTGAGGCAACAGATTCCGGCCATATCCATTTTACTTTATTTTCCTCACTCCAAATTCCCAGGTACCCCTTCAACTGGTCAGGATTATCTGTAAACTCCATAGATATACCAAAATCAGGTAAAATATCTTCAATAAAATCAATAAATCTATTCTTTCCGTAAATTAACATGTCAAAAAGTTCGGTACTCTTCTCCTCTCCTATCAGTTCACTGTATATATCCAGTATATCCTTTGCTTCATAACCCTTTTTCACCTTTCCAAACCTATCCCAGACCGCCCTCATCACATCATCTAATGTCTTCTTCCCATCTGTCGTTTTGATTATCAACAAATGCGATACAAGTGAAAAAAGAGCCCCTTCTGTATATATACTCAATACTTTCTGAGGCTTTTCCTTTTTATATCCATACTCCCATAGCATTTCAGAAGATTCAGAAAGTGAAACGCTAAGTCTTGCAGGATTATCCATATGACTCTGAACCCACATCTGTATTTGCCTGATAAACCATTTACTAGAAAACACCTGGCTCCTGCATAGCACTAAATCACCATAATAGGTAGTATATCCCTCGAGTACCCATCCTGTTGTAAATCGCACCTCTTCTCCAAAAGGAAAGCCATAAAGTTCTTTTGGTTTGATCTTACAGGCATTCCACATATGAAAAAATTCATGAGAGGAAATTCCCTGCAGATGTTCATACTTTTCATCAAATAACCCTTCATTATCACCAAGAACAATTATTGTACTCCCGGCATGTTCAACACCATGATAAAACCTATAATCAGGAACATAAATCAAAAACCGATATGAACTTTCCGGAAACTCTTTAAATATTTCAAATTGCTCCTTAATAAACCTGGATATATCATCTCTAAAAATTGGAGGTATCTTTTCAACTACCCCCATAAAAATTATCGATATCTCAATCCCTTCTACGTCAAAAGTTACACTGTTAAATGTTTTTGAAATAAAAAAAGGAGCATCAATTATATCAAAATAGGATTCCACTTCCCAACTCCTGTTAGTATTAGTTCCCAACTGTGTTTCAACCTGATAATCAGGGGGAATATCCAGAGATACCTCCACTTTTTCATATTCATGCCCCATAGGACAAATTAAAAAGTTTATAGGATTCAAAATACTATTTTCCCAGGATAGCCAACTATTACCTGCATCCATTTGGACTGCTTGATAAGAATACTTCAGAAAAACATCTCTACCAACATCTCCGGAAACGAACCATTTATTTTCAGAAATAGCAATTAAAGTAATTCCTTCAGAATTAATTAGTTTAACTTTGCCAATATTTTTAAAATAGCCCGCCAATTCATACCTGCCGGGACGCCATGATGGCAAAATCAATTCCGTTTTTTCGGATTTTAATTTAAATTCTAAAGATATTTGTATTTCAGAAACGTTAAAATCAGGAATTAGGACGGTATATTTCATTTTTTTTAAAATTATTAAGAAACAAAAGTAACCACAGTTGGTAAATAAATAAAAGCTGTTTAAATTTGCATCCCAATTTTGACAGCAGTTGCTAAAGAAATAAAACAATGAAAAGAACATTTCAACCCTCTAATCGTAAGAGAAAAAACAAACACGGATTCAGAACCAGGAACGCCAGCGCAAGCGGTAGAGCCATTTTGACAAGAAGAAGAGCCAAGGGCAGAAAAAAACTTACGGTTTCAGACGAGAAAACTCATAAGTAAAAAGTTCAATGAAGTCCTTTACCTTTCAAAAAAATGAAAGGCTGAATGGACAGAAAGAAATTGAACGTTTATTTAAAGAGGGTAAGAGTTTATTCAAATACCCATTTAAAGTTTATTTCCGTACCCCCAACGGCCTTCCTCATTCCAGGATTTTGATTTCTGTTTCGCGACGTAATTTTAAAAATGCCGTAGACAGAAACTTGATCAAACGAAGGATCAGGGAAGTCTACAGACAAGGTGAATTTAAAGCTTCTGCTAAAAATTACGACTTGGCATGTGTCTATATTGCTAAAGAAATTGTATCTTACAATTTTCTGGCTGAGAAGCTTAATAGCATACTTGATCGTTTGGAATAACAGAAAGCTCGGGGAATGGGTAAAAAAACATTAATATTCAGTTTAGTTGCAGTTTCTTTATTTGTATTTTCTTTCAATGAAAATAACAAATATTTTGACATTGCCAGGAACCTGGATATTTTCGCCACGCTTTTTAAGGAGGTTAACACCTATTATGTTGATGAGATTGATCCTGAAAAGTTAATCAAAACAGGAATCGATGCAATGTTGGAATCCCTGGATCCCTACACCTCATATATTCCGGAAGAAGAAATTGAATCTTTTAGAACAATAACTTCCGGGCAATATGCCGGTATTGGAGCCGTTATAGGACTCATCGACTCCAAGGTTCGAATTACCCGCGTTTATAAAAACTTCGCCGCACACCGGTCCGGACTCCGGGTTGGAGACGAAATCCTCACTATAAACGACCAAAAAATAACCACAAAGAATATTTCAGAGGTTAGTAGCCAACTAAAGGGTCAGTTAAAAACCTCAGTAGAGGTTACTGTAGCCAGGGTTGGATCCAAAGCCCCATTAACTTTCACCGTTGAAAGAGAAAAGATAACAGTCAGTAATGTCTCCTACTTTGGAATGCTCTCAGGGCAAATGGGGTATATCAAATTGGAAGACTTCGCTACAGGAGCAGGAAAAGAAGTAAAAAACGCACTTCTGGAACTAAAGAAAACAGGAGCTAAATCAATAATACTTGATTTGAGGGGAAATCCTGGTGGGTTATTAAGTGAAGCTGTAAATGTGAGTAATGTTTTTATACCCAAAAGCAGTGAAGTTGTATCTACAAAAGGAAAAATTAAAGAGTGGAACAGTTCTTACAAAGCATTGAACCAACCTGTAGACACCGAAATTCCACTTGTTGTTTTAATTGATTACGGTTCTGCTTCAGCTTCAGAAATTGTTGCCGGAGTTATTCAAGATTATGACAGAGGAATCCTTTTAGGCAGAAAAACCTATGGTAAGGGTTTAGTTCAAACCACCCGGCCTCTTAGCTATAATTCCCAACTAAAAGTAACTACTGCCAAATATTACATCCCTTCGGGAAGATGCATTCAAGCAGTTGATTACAGCCACCGCGATGCTTCCGGGCACGCTGAAAAGTACGCAGACAGCTTGCTAGCAAGGTTTACAACCAAGTCAGGTAGAGTTGTTTACGATGGTAGTGGCCTAATTCCAGACATTATAGTTAATGATCAATACTTTGCGCCAATCTCCATTCAACTGGCCAATCGAGGGCTAATATTCAATTATGCTGATGAATTCTTCATTAAAAACGATTCAATTGCTCAACCTTCAAAATTTCAATTGTCGGATATACAATATAATGATTTCATTCAATGGTTAAAAAATAAAGACTATACTTATATTACCCCTCTGGAAAACAGTATAGAGAAGCTTATTACTTTGTCTCAAGAAGAAAATTATTACACAAATATTGAGTCAGAATTAAATTCTTTGAGAAAAAACATCGCAAATCAAAAAAATAAAGACCTCTCGCTTTTTCAGAATGAAATAAACGGACTTTTATCCACAGAAATTGCCGGCAGGTACTATCTATATAGTGGAGAGATTGAAACTTCCTTTAAATTTGATCAGGATATTAAACAAGCCATGTCGATTTTAGGGAAATCCAGCGAATACAATAAAGTACTCAACAAATAATGACCTATATATTAAGTATTGATTCATCAACTGATCAGGGATCCGTAGCATTACACCTAGACGGGAAGTTATTGAGTAGTATTGAGATACATAAAGAGAGAACCCATGCCTCTCACCTTGCCCCTGCCATAACACATCTACTCAATATATGTAACCTTGAAATGAAAGAACTTCATGCAGTAGCATTTAGTGGAGGACCAGGTTCCTACACGGGTTTGAGAATAGGTGCTGGATTAGCAAAAGGGTTGTGTTTTTCGTTGGACATTCCATTGATTCATGTAAACACCCTGCAAATTATTGCCAAGGGAAGTGAAATTAAGGGAATAGATAATCCAATATACATCCCAATGATAGATGCCCGGAGGATGGAAGTATATACAGCTGTATTTAATCAAGACTTTGAACAGATCACTCCTACTGAAGCTCATATAATTACTGAAGCATCATTTTACGATTACACTCACAACCAAACAGTTGTATTTGCCGGGAACGGTTCTGATAAAGCACAAGGTATTATGAGTGGATCGACTATATTTGTTCCGGATGTGATTCCACATGCTGGAAAAATGGGAGCTTTTGCTTTTAAAAAATTTCAGAAAAATGAAATTGAAGGCCCAAACTGGGAACCCCATTACTTAAAGGAGTTTCAACCAGGAAAACCAAAAAAAGTTTAATATTGTTAAAGACTTATGGAAGAAATAGTAAATAAAGTAGCTTCAAGTGGATTAATAACGCTGGATTTGGAAGAGTATTGCGATATAAATACGCCAAGAGTAGAAATTGATTTAAAAGAAATCTTATTTCAGGGGATGATATTAAGGGAAAGTGATTTAAGAACTTTCGTAAAAGAACACGACTGGACACAATATCAGGATACCTATGTTAATATAGATTGCAGCACAGATTCTATCATTCCAACCTGGGCTTTTATGATAATAACTTCTTCGCTACAACCCTTTGCTAAAAAAGTAGTAGCCGGAGATCAGGAACTTTTAAACATAAGTATTTTTAATAGTAGTATAGAAAAAATAGATTTTTCAGAATATGAAGGAAAAAAAATTGTACTGAAAGGATGCGGTGACTTTACTATTCCTCCCTCTTGTTATGTTACAATGACCTATAAATTACGGCCTTACGCGAGCAGTATTATGTTTGGAGAGCCTTGCAGCACAGTTCCAGTGTACAAGAGAAAAAAAACCTAAAAATTTATTTAGAAAAGTAGGTGGAAATAGAAATAATACTTCTACATTTGCAATCCCAAAACGGAGAAAGATCCGGAGCTAAAAAAGTTTAAAAAATAAATAAAAAAAAGCTTTGGTGGTTAAAAAAAAGGTTCTTACCTTTGCAGTCCCAAAACGAGAAGGGGATAAAAAAAGAGAAAAAAACACAGGAAATACGCAAGAGTATTTTCACTATTACGAAGGGTAAAACTGGAGTAAAAAAGTTCTTTGAACGGATAAGATGGAGCGGACCTAAATTAAAATTAAGTTCCATAAACAAGAGAAGTCAAAGGTAGTCAGGACATCAATATTCAAAATTTATACAATGGAGAGTTTGATC
>JAOUKG010000859.1 GCA_029882725.1 Cyclobacteriaceae bacterium | reverse complement strand
AGTCAGTTATTGCATCGGCATCACCTGTTAAAAATGCTTCTTTATTCCATTTTGTAACAAAATTTGCGGAAGAAGGGTCAATTCCTTCAAAATTCATCATCACTGTGAGTTCAGGATATAAATCCTTGGCCACAATGATTTTTTTTTCCTTCAAATCTTGAGGATGTCTAATATTACTCTTCTTTTTTACGAAAAGGGCACAAGAAGTGTGTTGGTATATTGGGGCCATAATTACCAATGGAAATCCTTCTCCCCTTTTTTGAATAATTCTTGAGTTGGCAACAGAATAAACACCTTTATTTTCAACAACCATTTTATAAACATCCAAGGGCTTAATAATGGTCTCAATTTCAACCTTCAAATCTTCTTCAGCAAAGAAACCCTTTTCAAGGGCCGCATATACCCCGGCAAACTCAAAAGAAGGATGCCACTTCACAATAAATCGCACGGTATCACCCGACTGCGCATTGACAGAAGTTACAACAAAATAAAATAATATAAATAGTAAATTTTTAAACAAATCAAGCCGTTTTTTATGAAATTTGTTTTAGATAAATATATATAAAACTAAATAAAAGCAAAAATAAAAGTCCTAAAATGGCCAACCATTTCAACCATGTTGGAGGCCTGTGGGAATCAGGTATTTCAGGTCTATATATCACTCTGTAGTTTAAGTAACCAGCAAAGGGAGCAATAATAAAAGAAACCCCTGTAGCAAGATCTACCAACGTTTTTAGTGAGTTCACAAATTGAGTCGAAACAATATAAGTACCTATCATCAAAACAATGATCCAAAACAAAAATGCCTTTCTAGAATCATCGGCACCGTGATTGCCCAAGAGCTTTGTTATTCTGGACATTGTACGGCCATAACCATCCATTACTGTAATAGAAGTACTGAACATGGTACTAAATGCCGCCACTGCAATAATCAAATAACTCCATGAACCTATACTATTTGTGTACATGTTTATTAATTGCGAAGCAAAAACAGGAGAACTGTTTGAAAGCTCCGTATTGGTGCCAAAAATGACAAGTGCCCCTAAACCCATAAAAAACAAAGCAAGTACGGCTGAAATTATATATCCCAGGTTAAAATCAAGAAGTGATTCCTTCAACTTAGGATGGTAGTTGGTTTGCTTTATTCTGGCCTCTGTCCATAAACTTGTCCAAACCGACATGTCAACTGCAGTGGGCATCCATCCCATTAAAGCCACAATGAATAAAATACCAACAGTATCATAGGGATCTTTCGGGACAAAATCTGCCGCCGGTGTCACTTCTACTCCCCAATAGGCACTTCCAAATGCGGCGAGTGTACTGATCACCAATACAGTTCCAATTACCTTCAACAGCAAATCAAGAATACTGAATTTCCCTACAAGAAGTATCATTCCACTTATAATCAAAATAATAAGTACCCAAATGTCTGTTGTAAATCCAAAAACAGGAATAAGATTGCTCAATAATCCCGCTGTAACAAAAGTTACTGCTGTTGTTACAATAAACATCGTAAAGAGAGTAGAAATACCAAAAGCGATTAAAATCCACTTGCCCATACCGTAATATCCATCCAACACGCTTTTTCCTGTTGCGCTAGTGTATCGGGAGGTAAACTCAAAAAAGGGATATTTAAAAATAATTGCCAGAACAATCACCCAGACCAAAGCAAATCCATAATCGGCCCCCGCTCGGGTTGATTGCACTAAATGAGAAACACCTACACAAGTACTGGCAAATAAAATCCCCGGACCCAGAGTTTTAAAAAAATTTTTCCATTTTTCATTCATAACTGAACATTTCAAAAAATCGAACCAAATTAAATAAATTCTTTCAAAGTGGATGATTAATCTATTTATTTATATGTGAGAAGGTGGTGTTATACGCCTGAACAAGGGGCCGCTTCGCGGATTTGCGATCCTCAACTCGAAAAATGCGATCTAAGAATTTTCCACCACTACCCATCCGCTTTCTAAAAAAATAAAATAGAAAGTATTGGGGTTTTGGTGGGGGTGCACCGAGGTGGTTTTTAGTACAATATAAAGATCTTTTTAAAATGAAAGAGATAAGGCTCCGGAAGTTGACTTAGGCG
>JAOUKG010000081.1 GCA_029882725.1 Cyclobacteriaceae bacterium | reverse complement strand
CCATCTCTTCATAAACACTTATTGCCCAATCTCGATACTCAAGAAAGTCAGGTGTTTTAAGCACTCCTTTTATTGCACAAACATTTAAGACAGGAGGAGCATAAACAAAAGAACTAACTTCGCCTTTTGCCAACACCTCTATTTTTTTATGAACATCTCTCAATGCTCTGTACGTATCAAAAAAGGGAAGTAATTCTAAATCCACCTTTTTTTTCACCCAAGGAAGTACTTCTTGTAAAGATTCTATATCTACAATATCAACGTGAAAGTATTCATCATCTCTCTTTGAGTTAAAATGAATTGTTCTACTGAGATACCCTAAATCATTTTCTTTATAAAGGGGTAACAACAATTTTTCTACTTCAGAAAAGGTCTTATTAGCACTCAAAACACCATTAATCTTAAATCCCTTTTGAGTACGAACAGTATTAAAAGCAATATATTCTATTCCCCCTGGAACTACTCTTTCTAACCAAATAGCATTTCCTTTACTTTTAGGTTTCCAAGTATCATCTATAGACTTTGATACCTCTATAATCAATTCTTTTGCTTTCATCATAATTTATTTATTCCCGAAATCACATCGCCAGTCTCTCCGTCATGTATCTTAACCCACTCAGCCTGAACTCCGATCTCTGTTCCCTGAGGTAAACTCAACCCTTCTTCTCCTCCTGTTAATCTACTACTTACTGGAGCTCCCTGATTAATACTTCTAACCGTCAATTCCGAACTTGCCTTTCCAGCATTTTGATTAGGAGTTAATGAAGTAGCATCTGTCAATTTATTCTCTATGACAATAATATCCTTAACTTCATCAGTGACTCCGTCTGCCTTCTTTCCCCATTTAATAAAAACCTGATCTGCAGTAAAATAATTTATTTTCTTACCACTTGGTAAAGTCACCTCATCAAAACTTAATTGAACCTGTGAATACATATCATACTCATCAAGGTTTTTATTTGGAAATTTATCCTTGAGTGCCAAATAATCAGGATTCGAATTTCGAGCTTTTAAAGCATTAAGAACCGTCTCTGTTTCAAACTTTTTACCTAATTCTGTAACATCTTTAAAGAACTCCCTTTGACTCCATTTTTGCCACCTGGCATCACCAGTTTTACTGATCTCCCAAGCATAGGAAGGGTCATCTGTTAACTGCTTCCAAATTTCAATATCTCCTGGACTTTCATCTAATAACTCTTTTATATTATATTTTATATTACCTAAATCATCGTCCAATTTAGCAAGTATAGTCGGGATTTCATCATCCGGCACGCTATTTAATATACTTCCAAGCCTGGATTTGGTTGGGGCCGACAAATTGTTTACGTGCGTATAGGCTGCTAAACTGGCGTCATCCCAGTTTATTTTTCTTATGTTTTTCCAATTTTTGGCTATATCAAACCCACTGGCAGAAATGGCAGCAATCTGGGCCAGAGCATTGAACGCTCTGATTTCCCTTAACCTCTCACAATTTTTTGGTATGCCATTTTCATCATATCCACATATTTCTCCGGCAAATGCATCGCTGTTTACAATCAAATCGGTCAGCTCCAAACCGATATCGCTACTGGCCAGCGCTATTCGTGCTGTGCTGGCCCCGGCCCGCAGCATAATCGACAATTCGCCTACTCCAAATGCCAGACTGGCGGTGGTAATGGTGTAGTCGGCTATTTTTATGGCCTGGTCTGTGCCTTTCTTCTCCAATAGGTAATCTATAAACCCAGCATAGGTAATAATGGAACTTCCTAGCTTATCAGTTGCCTCATAGGGTATATAATCAACATCAATGATATCAATGGTAATCAGATCGAAGTATTTCAGGTAATGCGTTGAGGGTGTTGATTTTACACATTTTTGGGCCGTTTGGGTGATGGGCGGCGTTCCGGGTGATGTGTAATAATACCTGTCGAAATCCTCTATTTCTTCACATACTTCTTTTTCTATGGTCAGCAGGCCGTTGGCATCATATTCTACATTTTTATATAGCACGCCTCCTGCCGTGGCGGGTACCCCGAATGAAAACGTTCGATTGTCGTTGTAAACAAAATGAGCATCAGGATTATATTCATGTACAAGCCCCCAGTGTGATATTGTCTGGTTTTCGCTCTTTTCCGGTATGTCATAGGCCAGCAGTGTCAGTCTGTGAAACTGTTGGGCCAGTTTTGAGAAATTATTTCCTCCCAACCCAAAATCATCCAAATGATAATTCAATACACTCAAAAAACCGTCCGATGAAATGGCGTTGAGCATAGCTGCCGCATCAGCCTTTGTCTTTACGCTCTTCAGAACATTTATAATGGCATGTTCCTCAGCATCGTCCACATAAATTTCACTGTAATCCGCCGACGGACCACCTGCGCCATAATGCACCTGAACACTCATTCCACTCTTTTCCGGCAACAACGCTTTGATTATATCTATCCGCTCTTCAATGGAATACAGGGCAATAAATTCATCGGAAAGGGCATTTATTATGGCCTTGAGCGTTCTGTTGGAAATGGTGCCGTCATCAAACTGGGTTTTATAATTATGATACCGATTGATAAACTGGTTCAACCGCGTCTGATAGATATTCCAGGCATCCTCTCTATCCCAGAAATCCTTCCGGTTTTGAATTAACCTGACCTTATCACTTTCCCACATCAGCCATTGATTCAGTTGATCATGAAAAGCAGCATCGTTTTCTACCTTATAGGCTGAAAGGAAACCTTCAGGGAGTTTGCAAATGTTGTCAGCCAGCGTATATAGTTGGTTGAATTCTTCCTCACTGGTAATCACCGAACTAAACAGATTGAAAAAGTCCCTGCCCTTCAGGCAAAGGCATGATTCCGGAGCTGCTATTGGGTCGCCTGCCACTTCTTTAGAAAGGTTTCCAGCGACAGTCTCATCCATTGGTTGGTTGAGTCCTGCATAATAATCAGTCTTTGGAGTGTTGTGTTCTATACTCCCTTTATAAAGCTGTATCTTACAATCCTCTGAAGCAGCCAGGCCCAGATAAACCTCCGCAGGAGATGAAATGGTTTTTGATATTTCATCAAGGTAAAGATTAGCTTTCAACTTGGTTTCGGTCTTGATAGTATTAGACCTATAACCGGCAAAGTCTCCAGATATGGGCCATTCTGCACTAGCATAACGGACCGCCTGACCATCACTATTTGTTATGGTGAACGCTGCGATGGTTCCACTTGATTTCAAAAAGGATACATCTTCAACATCTGATGGCAAGCTAATCAATTTACCCGCTCGGGAAATAAAGCTGTAGGCGCTTGAAGTTCCTGCATATTTAGAAAAACTTCCCCTAAATGTAACTATAGAACCGTATATCATGTATTGATAACGGTTGTAAGCCCCCTCCTCTTCATCATCAAACAGCGGCAGTACCACCGGGGGGTTGTGGATCTGGTCCCACTGGTGGCGGTAAAGCTTATTGCCCGGGGGATAGTCCATCAGGTTGTTGCCGTCGCTCTGGTAGCCGGGAAACTCCAAAAACGGGTGTTGGAGGCCAAAGGCGCCGTGGCCAAGCTCGTGAGCCGCTATCTGGCAGGCCTCTTGCTCCTCGCCCAAATTGTCAACAAACAGGAACCCGGCCTGCTTGCTGCGGGGCATAAAGCCTGCCTTCCCGGGGTTTTGTGGGTTGGAAACCAGAAACAGGTAGTAGGTGTCCTTCTCAAACGTATGGTCCGCCTGGTAAGCCCTGATCACTGCCTTCATGTCGCCGGTATAGGTCGAAAGGAAATCACTCTCCCCATCGTCAAAAGTGGAATCACTCAATGCCACCTGAAGGTTGTCGTCCACTTCCACGGTCCAGTTTACCAGGGCCTGGGAATAGATACCGTTCAGCCCGTCAGTTAAGCTTCCCACAGAATGGGGATATGCATTTCCGTTCACAGGAACCAGCACCAGCTTCTTGTTCAAAGGCTTGTACGACAACAGATTCAGCTTGCCCGCCACGGTTTCTTTCGTGGCATCGGTATAAACCACCAGCTCTTCGGCCATGCCTTCTGTGCCTCCCCGCAGGGGCACTACAAAACGCCCTCCTTCTATTCTCACCGCAACAGGGTCACTTCCCTGCTCAAAGACCATCCCTTCCGCATCCAGACCCGGCGGCAGGCCCGTACTCACCACAATATCACTGTCATTCTTCCCTTCCGGTAATGCCTTCCAGGCCACATCATGCCCTCCGTCTATTTCCTGGTAGTAATCGGACAACACTTCCTGGCTCTTCTTGTCAAAACCGTACTTGCCGTCCCCTTTCTCAAACTCAAGCACCAGGTCGTAATTCCGGTTGCCGCGCTCCCTGGCGGCCAGGGCCTGGTCCGAGGTGGTCTTGGTAATATTGCCTTTTTCGTCTATGACGTAGCCATTGCCCAGCTCATCGGTTATACTATAACTGGCAGGGCCTTGTTCTGTACTGGCTGGCAGTATCACCGACCCGCCATCGGAGGTCTGCACGATATAATTGCCCTGACTGTCTTTGGTCACCGTTACCAGGGAGGTGCCCGTGATCTCTATCAGGGAATCGGTTTCTATTAAGGTAACGGGCAGTTCCCCCAATATGGGTGTCACGCCATCTTCAGGGGTCTTCCCTTCAAACTGGAGCAAAAACGGACTGTCGGCGTTCCAAATCGTTTCTATCTTTCCGGAAGTCAGCCAGTGGGCCGGGTTTACCTCAATGTTTTCAAAGGTCACAGCTACCTTGGCCAGGTTGAACCAGGGCACGATCACCACTCCCTTGCCGGTGTAGGTATTGCCTGTCTGCACCACTTCCTTCACCAGCACGTCATAACCGCCCGCATGAATGGTGTCGTTTACTCCTAGGGGCCTGTCGGGAAAGCCGGCCTCGGGCATGGGGGGTGGAACGGCATCGGAATTGCAGACAAACTGGTTTTCGTTGGGTTCCAGGGTGGAAAAGGTCTGTATAACGGTATAATCACTGGAAAAAAGTCCGTTTTCCCCTCTTACCTGCACTTCATATTCTGTAGATGGCTGAAGGGAGCCCAAGATCCTGTACATATCAGTGGTCACGTCCTCATACCATTGATCGCCGTTTTTCGGTCGGTAGCGCACCCGGTACTGAAGGGGGTCCATGGCCGAAATACCGGTCTGTTCCCAGGCCAGGTTCAGACTGGATGAACTGGAATGTTGGAGCTGAAGGTTCCCCGGGGTGGCCAGTGCATTGCCGTACTGGAACACATGAATTTCACTCTTGCCCTGGTTTTTGAACAAATCTCGTCCGTCGAGGTCCTGGGCCTGTACCTGCCAGGCGTATTTCCTTCCGGGTATCAGGGCTGGTTCTGCCATTCCATAAACAATCTGGGTCTGCCCGGTGGTCACTTCATAAAGGGGCTGCTGGGCGAGAAAGGCATCGTAAGGGTTGCGGTCCTGTGGCCAGAGTTCCACCAGCCTGAAAATATATTCGGCATTAAAGGCAGAGTTGGGCGATCCGGTATGCCTGGGGGTCCAGGTGAAAGGGATGTAGGCAGGATCGGTAACCTGTATTTTGTGCTGGTCATAGGGCAGGTTCAACAGCGGCGGATCGTTCAGGATGATCCAGGCCACGGCCGTGCCCTTGTTGCTCACTACCGTGCCCCGGTTGTAGTCCAGCACTTCCACGGTAAAGCGGTAAACACCCTCGGGAAGGCGTGATGTTTTCTTGTATTCGGTCCGGCTCATCCCTGAGAAATCCAGGTTGTCGGGATGGAAATACTCGGCTATATCAGAGCCATAGACCATAAGAGGCACTCCCCCACCTGGAATGAGCAAGGGCTGACGGGGCACAAAGTTCTGTCTGGTCTTTATGGTAATGCCCACCCCTTCAATGGTAATGCGGAGCCTACAGGCATATTCCGGGATGGTAAGGTCTTTCAGGAAGATGTTGGCCATGAACCGTTGCGACCCTATTTCGGTATAATCGTTCAGATATGGCGTATAGGGAGGCTGCAGCACGGTATTGACCTGCACAGGGTAGTTCTGGGCGTTCAGTTTCAGGCAAGAGGCCAAAACCACGGCTAGCAGAAATCCTATTTTATATATTCTATTCAAATTCATCTTCATTTTGTCCCAAATGTGTACCCGTAGCCCAGCATACAGGTAAATTCCGTAAAGTTTTGCACAAGTGTTTCCGTGTTGCTCTGCCTGTTCACCAAGGCCATACTCAAATTCAGGTTGTGTTTTTGTTTAATGGAAAAACTGCCGTTCACCCTGTTGCTCAATATAGCGCCTACCCGCTGTACATTGGCATAAGAAGTGTTGTAGGAAGTGGAAAAGGAAAGTCTCATGGCCTTGTCCAACAACGATTTGCTCAGGGCTGCGGTGGGGCCAAGTGTATGCGTACTGAAAAGCTCACCCTGGTTAATATTGGCATTGAAAGCCACGGAAAGGGTCAGGTTTTGCGGAACCAGGCTCAAGGCATAAGACAGGTTTCCGTTATAGAAAATATTGCCCGAATTCTGTACCACACCGCCCTGTTTATCGCTCGCCTCCTGTACGCTCAGGTTCAGGTTCAGGTTTTGCCTTCGTTCTTCAGAACTGCCAATCATGAACATGGCATTCAGGTTCCCGCTTTTGGAAATCTGGGTATAGTTCAAGGTATCCAGGTTGTCGTAAGGTGTCAGTTCATTGATTTCCAGAAATGGCGACCGTATATTGGTAAAGGTCTGGAAAGAGGAATAGGAAGCGGCAAAGTTCATTTTCTGCGAAGGCACATAGTTTACGTTGACGGAACCCACCATTCTGCGCATGGTGCTCATTTTGGTGTCATCGAGGTTATCGCGCTGGGAGCCACCGCTGGCCGCCAGGTTTACCTTTCCCTGTAAAAGGGATGCCGAGCCGTTCAGAGTAAGGTTTTGCAGGTCATTGTTGAAATAATAGGCCCCGAGGGTACGATATTGGGGGTCTATCCTTTCAAACCCCACCCCTATGGAGTAGGCATCTTTCCGGTAATCGAAAGAAGATTTAAAGGCTTTGTAATAGGAAGAGGTGGTACGGGAAGTATAGAGAAGGCCCATTCTTCCAAAAAGGGCTGCCGGGTCGGTTTCAACGGCCCGTATGTCATGGGAAAGTGCACTGGAAGCAAGCTCGGCCCTGAGCACAAAGTTTTCCAAAAAGGTTTTGCCCGCCGCTATGCTGGCCACCAAGTTTTCCATGGGAAAAATCTGCAGGCTGTCGGGAACGGGGCCAATGGAAGAAACCTTATCGCTGGCATGAAACAAAATGAGATCCACAAAATTGCCTGCGTCACCATAGCTTGCTTTCATGCCATAGCCCATTCTTTTATATGCCGGGAGTGAGCTGTAATCTATCGTGCTGCCTAGTTCCACGGGTTTCATAAACCGCCCGTACAAGGCACTGAATTTCCATTTGCCGTCCGGTTCCACGTCTACGCCACCGCCCAGGAAGATATGGCCGTTTACCGTATACGGCGAAAAGGACATGGAAGTGTATCCTATATGGCCCGTTACCCATTTATAGGTGGGATGCATACTGTACTGGTTAAAAGGCTGGTGAAAGGAAGTCTGCTGGTTGCTATAGCTGAAACTCAGGGGCACGTTCCACCCGTACAGGTTTAAGTTCAGGTTGCCCGCCGTATAAAACGAATACGGGTCACGCCTGGATTCAATGCCACTGGCTGCATACAGCATTTGGTTCACGGAAACCCCACCGGAAACCGTAAGGGGGTTTTCCTTGCCTATGGCATCCAGGTCTTGGGCAAAAAGCGGGGCACAGCAAAGAACCATGGCAAAAATTAGGGCGGTATGTCGGGTTTTAGAAAGCACTGAATTTCAACTTTTCCTTATATTTTTCATTTAATGGACAATAAACCGTAAGTATTCTTTTCCGTTTTTATGATCGAGGCGTAAAATATAGACTCCGGGGCTCAGTGGCCTGAAGTCGATATGCCGGTAATAGGAATCTGATCCTGAATCCTGGACTTTTCCCACCATAGTGGCAGATCCTGCATTCCATACACTCATCACAATGGGGCTTACTTCCAGGAGTTCGACTTCCACATCAAAGCTGCCATTGTTCGGGTTGGGCAACAGGGCAAATTCTTTCACATATTCCACATGACCCAGCCTTCCTCCACCCGGTCCGGCAGGGCGGTCCGAAATGGTTATGGATTTACTGATCTGATCATCACAGCCCGCCAGTACCGCGGCCACTCCCACGTTGTAAACACCCGGGGCACTGTACTGCCCAAAGACCACATCGTAATAATCTTCCACTATAAGCATTTCCTGAGGGAAGGTCCATACAATGGTATCGGGCAATGGCCAGGAAATTTCTATCATGGCCACCGTATCCTGCACCAGGGCCTCTGAAGGCATCATAAACTGGGCCTGGAGTAAATCATAGGAAGTTTCCAGTAAAAAAGTATCCTGTGCCAGGCACCCTTTGTCATTGAGGGCTTCCACCCAATAGGTTCC
>JAOUKG010000858.1 GCA_029882725.1 Cyclobacteriaceae bacterium | reverse complement strand
CAATCATGGGTCACTTTCCGATAGAATTCTGAGCCGTTACGGAGATACCCCATTGGGAATGGTAGAAAGTGCACTCGAATTTTTACGAATCTGCGAAGATGAGAATTATTATAGCATTGTACTTTCAATGAAAGCCAGCAACCCTCAGGTAATGATACAAGCCTACCGTTTACTGGTTTCAAAATTAAAGGAAGAAAATCTAAAACCATATCCACTTCACCTTGGAGTTACTGAGGCTGGTGAGGGCGAGGATGGAAGAATAAAATCGGCACTGGGCATTGGAGCTCTGCTTGAAGATGGATTGGGTGATACAGTTAGGGTTTCATTGACAGAAGAACCTGAATTTGAAGCCCCGGTGGCGAGGGATCTTGTAAACAGGAGTGTTGAGAGAAAAAGTGAAGGGAAGATAGCTGAAATAGATTTTTCCAATTATTCTCCTTACGAATATAAAATAAGGGAAACAGATGAAGTATACAATGTGGGAGGAGGAAATGTACCTCGTGTTGTAGCTGACTTTTCCCGAAAGGAAATTATTGAAGTAAAAGACCTTAAAAATATTGGCCACTTTTACCTTTCTGCAACCGATAAATGGTCTATGAACGATATGGGTGCAGATTTCATTTATACAGGAAATAACCCTATTCGGTTTATGTTACCCAATGGGTTGAAGGAAATTTGTGATCTGGATGTTTATAACAGGAAAGACGACAAGAAAAATACTTTTCCTTATATCAAATGGGAAGAAATCCAGGATCAATTGCCTTCAGACACTTTGAATTTTGTAGAAGTGAATGCTAGGGAAAGGGATCTGGCTATTTTCAACAAGTTGGATAAAAGACATACTGTATTAGTGGTTTACACAGATAATACACACGGTTTCGCTGCTTTTAGAGCCTTTTTTATGTTTTTGAAAAACAATCACCTATTAATTCCTGTGGTTTTGAAATGCACTTTTGATGAAACGGAAGAGCGTATCAGGCTCTTTGCTTCTACGGACGTGGGAGGACTTCTAACAGACGGGTTTGGAAATGGAGTGATGATACATGGCGGTGAGGATAAGTTCAATAACCAGCTTGCATTTGGTGTACTTCAGGCTTCGCGCACCCGTATTTCAAAAACAGAATATATTTCTTGCCCCAGCTGCGGCAGAACCTTATTCGATTTGCAGCAAACAACTGCTTTGATCAGAAAAAAAACAGACCATTTGAAGGGTTTGAAAATTGGAATTATGGGCTGTATTGTTAACGGTCCTGGTGAAATGGCAGACGCAGATTATGGCTACGTGGGCTCAGGAATTGGGAAAATAACACTGTATCGGGGTCAAACGGTAGTTAAAAGAGCGGTGCCTTCGGTACATGCGGTTGATGAACTAATTGATATTATTAAAGAAGATGGTAATTGGGTAGAACCCGAAAAAATGGAAATGAGTTATGAGTGAAAAAATCGACAATGAAAGAAAAAATAGCTTTCTCGACTATTTTAGAGTAAGTGAGGTATTTGGTTATTTCTTTAGAAAAAAAGATCCCAACCGCCCGACCAACTTTAATATCCGTGTTATGCACGGGATTAACCGGATATCAATAGTCATTTTCTTACTAGCCGTAATTTTTCTTATCTTACGGAGAATACTGTAAGCGTAAGACCTATGATATATAATTACTTCAAGCAGGTATTTTTATTAAGCTTGGTTGCAGCTTTTTCTTTTAGCTGTAACGAAAAAAAGACAACGGTATCGGGAGATATCCTGATCAAAAATATTGCAATACTTTCGCCTTCTTCTGATTCTTTTTCATCACCTCAATACGTGCTGATTTCCGGCGATAGTATCCTGGGTATTTCCTCTGATTCCTCTGCTTTTTCATCTACTGTGATAATTGATGGACAGGGTAAATTTCTGATTCCCGGTTTATCAGAAATGCATGCACACATACCTACTCCTGCACAGGGGGGGATGGAATTGGTGGAGGAAACCTTGTTTCTATACCTTTCTCAAGGGGTAACTACCATTCGGGGCATGTTGGGTGATCCTTTTCACCTCGAATTAAAAGAAAAGATTAAAAAAGACGAAATTTTAAGTCCAAGGATCATTACATCAGGCC
>JAOUKG010000080.1 GCA_029882725.1 Cyclobacteriaceae bacterium | reverse complement strand
CCGGAAAGGGAAACCAACCTCCCATAAAACTTACCTGGTATTCAGGAGGTCTGCGACCTGAACTTCATGAGGCTTTACCTCAGGGATACAAATGGCCAGGCCGTGGAACCCTGTTTGTAGGAGATAAAGGCATATTGGTAAACGAAGGAGGCAATCGGGCCCCCAAGTTATTTCCTGAGAGTTTAGAAAAATCATATACTCCTCCCAAACCCTCCATTGCTCGTTCCAAAGGGCATTACCGGGATTGGATAGACGCAATTAAAGGAGGAAATGAGGCCAGCTCTAATTTTGAATATGGGGCCAGGTTAACGGAAATCACCCTTTTAGGCGTTCTTTCCCTGAGATTAGGAGGCGAAAAGATATATTGGGACAACAAAAACATGAAAGCAATAGGATTACCCGAAGCCGATAAATTCATAAAGGAGCCTGTACGTAAAGGGTGGGAAATGTGATTATAGATAAATGTTGCTCTACGGGTAGCATGAAATCTTTTAATATTTTCCAAATCATCTACAAACATCAATACTAGATAAATGGTATGGGTCTTCTGAACTTTTTAAAAGACACTATTGGAATCGATCCGGGGTCGAAACATCTTAGAATTATTAAGGACAACGAATTGGTATTTAACGAACCTGCCCAATTGTCTTTTGACAAGACTTTAAAAGTTGTAACAGGTTTAGGGAATTCGATCAAGTTAACCGATAATAATGTGACCATCAACCCTGTAGATTGTACAATTAATGATTTTCATGCCTTTGAGATGCTTTTACGAGGAGCCGTGAAAAAGACAATCAGTTCAAATTCGATTTTTCCGAAAACTTACAAATTGTACTTCTGCATACCGACAAGCACAACAGAAATAGAAAAAAGAGCATATCGGGATTCTGCAGAACATGTTGGAGCGATTGAAGTTCATATGATTCATCAGAGTTGCTGTTCTGCAATTGGATTAAATATTTTATTTGAGAAAAAGCATTTCATGCTTATTGATTTTGGTTTCAGTAAAATTGAAATGACTGTTTTTATTAATAGTGACCCTATCTCTGTTGGTGTAATTAGAATGGGAACATCAAAGATTTATAGACTTATAAAAAATTTTCTTAAAAGAAAGTACAAAATACACCTTAACGATATAGAAATTGAATCCTTACTATCCGAATTAAAAACAGTTGAAGACGAAATTACAATACAATATATTGTGGTTAAAACACATGAAATACACCAGTTATTAGATAATTTTTTTCATATAGTTAATGACGAATTTATTGAGGCCATGGAACGTGTTGATTTAAATCAAATTGAAAAAGCCAAGTCTACGGGTATTTATTTTACTGGTGGAGGGTCCACCATTGACTTATTAAGGGATAAAATTATGTGTAATCACAGTATTAAAAGGACTGTTAGTCAAAATCCACTATTAGATAACATAAATGGAGTTAAGAAAGTAATAACTCAAGAAGACAAATTTAAAAAATACACAATGGTATAGTTTTATTATAAGCAACGATGGAGGCTAAATAGCGAAAGAGGGACAAAATAAAGTAAAGGTTTAAGTATTATGGAAAACAGATTATCATCCCTCCAACCTTTCCCCATACGAAAACCTATATTGTTTCGTTGGGTATCAAAACTCATGACCAGAAAAAACAAGTATGTATGCAACTACATTTTTCCTGCCGTTTTTAATAAAACAATCCCATGAATAAAAAATCATACCTCTTCGGAATCTATTTTTTAGGATTAACGGTTGCTTCCGGGTTATTCAGCAGTTTTATCCATTTCCAGCTAGGATCTCAGATGCGAACACTCGAGTCATTAAAAGATTGGCTTTTAGTCATAAATGTAATTTCTCCGACAGATTACAACAGAAGAAAATATCCGACATTTCTTTTTGTGCCACAATCCCCTAAAGATTCAGGTTTTGGAAGGGGGCCTTATAGTCCTTCCATAGATTCATTGGTTTTTGAGGCCATTAATGAATTGGAAAAGGAATTTAGTATTGATAAAAATAGACGATATGTTATGGGGAAATCAGGGGGTGGGTATGGGACATGGAATTTCATAAGTACTCATCCGGAAATGTTTGCTGCTGCGATACCAATATGTGGAGGTGGTGATCCTAAATATGCACCCTACCTAACCGATGTAGCCATCTGGGCATTCCATGGTGAAAAAGACAAGTTAGTCCCTGTAAAATTATCACGTGATATGATAGAGGCTATCAAAAAAGCAGGAGGGAATCCGCGTTATACGGAGTTTTCTGGCAAAGGTCATAGCATTTGGGGGGAGGTAAAAGCTACACCGGGGTTGTTTAAGTGGCTTTTTGAGCAAAAACGGGATAAACAAAAGTAGAAACTTTCATATAATGGTGGCAAATTGAACATTATCGCTCGCAGAGACTTCCAGCCGTATACGATGGACACTGCACGTATAGAATTTTCAGAACGACTGCGAACCCTACATAACGCACTAGCGTGGCAAACGACGGACTACAAAACGGATAAAAAAAGCATTTAAAAAAAATATAAAAACAGAGCGTACCTTACGGAAAACCAGACGTGACTACAAGAAATGCCCACATACGCATGAAATCAGGTTCGGTCTGTCAGGTAAGAAAAGTTTTCCCCTTAACCTGCCAGAGCTATATTTTATGATTTGTTTGATTAAATTTATCCCAAAACAAAGTTCGGGCTTAGGTTTGGAGGAATTTGGGAGGTTTATCTTTCGATTTTCCCCAACTGCTTCATGCACTTGGGCGTTATGTGCACTATGAGCAAGTTGGCGGAATTACATGAGTGAGAACTGTTTTATTAAGCAATACGTGAAATTAAGACAAATAATTAAAGTGTATTTTGATCTAAATTATTGGCATTTTGAAAAATTTTAGTTAGGATTAAACAGCACTGACAGCAAAATAACAATAGGGTATAGTGAGTGTGCAAGTTGTTTTGGGGCGCTTCCACTTTGTATGGTTTGATTCCCCAGTGAACCTGCTACATTTGACTAGAAAGAAAGTTAAGAGAATATTGATTAACTTACAGAGAAGTGAACAGAGCAGAAATTATATTGATTTATACTTTGCTTTTTTTTACATCTTGTAATGAAAAACAAACGAGAACAGGGTATGAGCAATTCCTGCAACAAGATTCTTTATCAACAAAAGAATATATTGAACCATCTCTGACTAAAAATACGCACTTAACTGAAATTAATAATAGTGATAATAGTAGCATAGGCCAGGACTCGATTCCATCATTTGTTACGGATGATTACCCTATAACAAATAGCATGTTAAAATCAGCAAAATTCATTGATAATCCAGTTTTAAGTTTTGATGGTTTGTGGTTTAGTAACAGAAATCAAACAATAGCATTTGCATTATACACTGACTATTATCGATATGCCATTTTTCATTTTGAAAATGGAAATGTACCATTGGATTTAATCGACCAAATTGAGCTTTTTAAACCTCTTCCGGAAAGTGATACAGCCGATATCAATATTAAGAAGGAGTTGTTCGCCCGGGTTTTTCCAAAAATCAATGTTGTAGACTCTTCATATTTTCGAACTAATAAAGGATTTCAACTCGGTGACTCAAAATTAAAAGCCTTAAGGGTATATGGCCAACCAGATATCCAAAAAAACGAAAATGGAGTTGAAATGCTATATTGGGAATTTATAGGGGATATTTTATACGACGGCAAACAAGATTCAAAAGAAAAGCCTTTAGCTAGAAATAGTTTTGGTCACGAAATTAAAATGTATTTTAAAAATGAAAAGTTAGTTGCATTGTTTTTAAAAAATACCATTCCGTAAAAGTTAATTTTCATCATTAAATAACTCGAAAGTAGTTTAACAAAAATTTCACAACATTTTAACCAATTATTGCAAAGACTTCTGCTCGCATAAGTAGACACTTTCGCATGCACCTTTTATGATTTTATTTCTTAAATTTATAATAAAATAAAGTCCAATATTTGGTTTGGTGGGGTATGGATAGTTCCTTCCCCATACGAAAACTTAAATCTGAGCGTTATGGTCAATCACCAGAGTGTTCATCAATAAACTAAGAACTAAACAATGAAGATTCAAACTTTAATTATTTTACTAGTAATTTTCCTTTGTAATTGTAAACAAAACGAAAATAAGGATACTTATTCAAAACCTGAATTGCCACCTGATTTTGCGACAATAGGAGCCTTGTTGGACAGCATTCATGTAGAAGATCAAAAATATCGAGGAGAAACAGATTCAATATATCAAGAGTTTGGTTGGGATTCAGAGGAAATGAGAAATCATTGGAAAAAAATAAGCAAAGCCGATTCAAGCAACCTTGTAATCATAGAACAAATCCTTGAAAAACATGGATGGTTAAGTCCGGAAGAAATTGGTAGTAAGGCAAACTCAACTTTGTTTTTAGTAATCCAACATTCAAATCAAGAAACTCAAGAAAAGTATTTGCCAATGATGAAACAAGCTGTTAAGGAAGGAAAAGCTAATTCACGTAGTTTAGCGTTACTTGAAGATAGGGTTGGATTAGGAAAAGGAGAATTACAAGTTTATGGGAGCCAAATCGGAACAGACCAAGAAACAGGTGAAAGGTATGTTTTGCCACTAATCGATCCAGAAAACGTTAATGAAAGAAGAGCTAAAGTAGGATTAGGTTCAATTGAAGACTATATATCTCGTTGGAACTTAGAATGGGATGTGGAAGAATACAAAAAGAAACTACCTAAATGGATTGAAAAATTGAAATCTCAAAAGAGATAGGTACATCACCAGAACGTCATAAAGAATTGCTTAAAACTATATATAGATTCATAATCATAGTGCTATTAATTGGATGTTCTCAGGCAAATGATAAGTCTGAAACAGATACCCATTACGATACATTGAATTTCTCGAAAGACGAAAACACAGGTCCGTTAGAATCAGGAAGTACTTATCATTTACAAGATTCCATTCTACGGATGCTTAAGGAAGAAAAAACAGATACTGTACTGTTAAAAAGTCCGTTTAAGATTTTGTACATCAATAATTTAGCAAAGCGGAATAATGGACGGATTACAATACGACTACCCTTCGATCTCCATGGATTCGATTGCGGAGCGCCGGATTGCTATACAACAGAAGTTTCCTTTAGTTTTGAAAAGGGGATTCGAATTGAAATACCAAAACGGATATTAGTTCAAGTTGTTGAAGAGGGATGTATAGAGGGATTCAAGGATAGTGGAGAAATGAATCTTGTAGAGTCATCAAATAATCACCTGCATTACTTTTCAAAGGATTTGAAGAGTTCCCTAATCATAATGAAGGATGACCCTGCTGAGCAGTATGTTTATTATTTTCCGAATGTTTCAAGAAATGATGTCCAGGTTGCGAAATTGGTTGAAATCATATATAAGATGGAGGATGACGAAAACACTGATGTTCCATATAGAATGACTAAATTGATAGGGCATAACAACCTAATAAGCCAAATTGAACAGAAAATAGTTTTCTATGGATTATCAGAGGTTGAATTTGACAGTATAACCAAAGCGGCTCCAAACTCACAGGGATTGAAAGAGGCAGATTCAGATTTCGGTTTTTATATAAGTGAGGTAAAAAACGCTTTGGATGGCCAATTCTATGCTATTTCGGTGAAGAGAGATAGGTTTATTTATTTTGATGGACAAGATTTCGACAAATATAAGCGTTCATATTATGGGGTACTATTGCAAAACGGGGATAGCACATTCGTTCTTCCTGGTGTTCGAACGTCTGCCGAGTACTTACAGCTGATTGAAGAATTTTTCCGATAAGGCTCTAACCTGCTGTATTTACTATCTTAGACTTGAAGTCCTTCCCGTAGGTGTTAGGTTCAACACGGTATATAGCAAAGAGGGAGTTCGGTGGTTTATGAAAGCTCAGTGCAAACTTGAAAGTTTATCGCTTTCTATTGCTCAATACTAAACGTTACCCGCAAGCTGAAAAATACAAGCTCTATTCATTAACTTAACGCAACATATATGAAAATCGCGACGGAATTTTTTTACATTTACTCACAGATCAAGTTATAAAAATGGAAAAAAAATTAAGCTTTCTTGACAGAAATCTGACTTTGTGGATATTTGTAGCAATGGCTATTGGAGTTGGGCTTGGTTATTTTATTCCTACATTTCCTAACATCATAAATTCATTTAGTAGTGGAACAACGAATATTCCTATTGCAATAGGTTTAATATTAATGATGTATCCACCATTGGCAAAAGTCAACTATTCCCTTTTACCAAAAGTTTTCAGAAACACAAAAATCCTATCCATTTCACTTATTCTAAATTGGATAATTGGTCCGGTTTTAATGTTTGTTCTAGCAATTACATTTTTACGTGATTACCCCGAATATATGGTCGGATTAATTTTGATTGGTTTGGCACGTTGTATTGCAATGGTTTTGGTATGGAACGACCTTGCCGAAGGCAGTAGCGAATATGGAGCAGGTTTAGTTGCCTTAAATAGTGTTTTTCAAGTGTTTGCATATAGTTTTTATGCGTGGATTTTTTTAACTGTTCTTCCTCCTTATTTTGGGTTTGAAGGTGCTGTTGTAGACATTTCAATTGGGACAATTGCAGAAAGTGTAGCTATTTATTTAGGTATTCCATTTGTAATGGGAATATTGAGCAGACTTATTTTAGTAAAATTAAAAGGGGAGGAATGGTATACAAAGAAATTCATTCCTACAATTTCGCCAATGACCTTAATTGCTCTGTTATTTACTATTATGGTTATGTTCTCTCTGAAAGGAGAATTGATTGTGGAAATCCCAATGGATGTTCTAATTATTGCAGTTCCGTTACTTATCTATTTTGCGTTAATGTTTATTATCGGATTTTTTCTTACCAAAGCATCAGGAGCAGCATACGACAAGACAGCTTCAGTTGCTTTTACAGCAGCAGGAAATAATTTCGAATTAGCTATTGCAGTTGCTATTGCAGTGTTCGGACTAAATTCAGGTCAAGCATTTGCTGGAGTAATTGGCCCACTGGTTGAAGTGCCTGCATTGATTTTATTGGTCCGTGTTTCTTTTTGGTTAAGAAAAAAGTATTGGGAAAAATCCAACTCCTAAAGCCAGTGGGTAACACCGTCAATGGCGATTAAATCATTTTCCTAAACTCATCAGATACGCCAGTAAATCCCGCAACTCATCCCGGTGAAGACGACTTGTAAGGCCCGGAGGCATCAGAGACATGGGACTTACATCCACTTTTTCAATTTCCTCTGCAGGGATTTCCACAATATCACTATTCGACAACCTAATCAATGTCGAATTACTTGTTTTACGGTGCAACAACCCACTGATCAGCTCTCCGTTTTTCCTTGTCAGGAGTACTGTTTCATAGTTTTGCTTGATTTCTGAACTAGGATTAAGAATAGATTCCAATATTGAACCGGGTTCCAAAAATGTTCCCACTGTTGAAAGGTCAGGCCCACTGAAACCTCCTTCACCTTCAGTTTGGTGACAGGTCTGACACAATAAATCAGTCCTGCGGTAAATCTGTCGGCCTCGATAACTGTTTCCTGATTCAATTGCATCTTTAATCAATTGATCTTTCTCCTCCCTGGTCATTTCAATGCCTACAGATTTGATATTACCAACCTTCCTTAGTGTTTTTTCCAGTTCTGCCAGATTAAGACTGGAAGTCTGAATTACGGTCAGTCCGGCACTGGCAATATTTTCATTTAGGGTTTTACCTTCCAGGACTTTCAACAGAATACCGGGACCAGCTTCCATTCTGCAGAAAGTTGAAAATATCCTCGTAGCCAGTTGAGGGTCATCCAAATTTGTCAATAACGTTACCGCATTATCAGCTGCAGCATTTACGTCAGATTCTATCCACACCACTGATGCGGTGGTACGAGTTTCCTGATTTGTTGAATTTCGGGCTGCATCTAAAACAGCATCTGTTTCGCCTAAAGCGAAAAGGGTTCTGTAGCCCTGAAGTTTTTCATTTATATCGGAAGCACTCGCCATGTTTTTACTCAATAAACCAGCATACTGACTGGTCTTCCAGCGAGCTGCAAGCCTTAGTCCTTCCATACGTAACGATGTCTTTTCATGGATAAAAAGCTTTTCCAATAATTGGGCATTTTCCGGCACGGCATTATATACATCAGGTGCACTGTTGAGGGCTCTGAGTAATGCTTCATTCCCGTCATTTACGGCCTTCTCAAACACCCTCGTACGGCTGGGTACATCGCCTATTTTGGCTAGTAGAGGCCATGCTTTTACTGATAATTCCTTATCCAGTTCCGGGTGATCTAAAAGTCTGTTTACTGGTGATATTACCCTTTGGTCTTCACTTGTGAGTAGGGCATACATTTGGTTGTCCACACTTCCCCCAAATATGTCGTCACCTTTGACCAGGGCGGGCAACCATGTTTC
>JAOUKG010000857.1 GCA_029882725.1 Cyclobacteriaceae bacterium | reverse complement strand
TGCAGGAATTATTTCCAAGTTTACGGGTGCGGCTTTGTATGCTAAGTATGCCGTTTCAGACGCAGTTGTTTTGGGCGTACGAGGCGAATCGTTTAGTACTGAAAATACTGGCTATATAGGTTATGGACTTACTTCCGGCCTGGAAGCTGAAAAGGTAAATTCTTTAACATTTTCGGCCAATATTGGCTCAGGAAGCCTGAAATTTATTCCTGAAATTAGATTTGATTCAGCATCTGATGATGTGTTTTTGAACTCAGATATTGCACCCTCCAAATCGGCAGCACAAGGTGTGCTTGCCGCAGTTTTTTCTTTTTAACCCGTAGTATATATAGTTAGGTAAAGGGCCCCCATTTTTGGGGCCTTTTTTTGTCTTTAAAATAGGTATATTAAAACACAGTAATATTCTAAAGTATGTGCTTAAAAGCATTTAAACGTTTAAAAAACGGTTGATTAGGGGTATTTTTTGTAAATTACACCGGGGAGGGGAAGGTGCTATTTCCCTAAAAAATAATCGCTATAAATCAAAATTTAAAGGCTCAAAACCTTCAAATTAAACGTTTATTTTTTCTCCATCAGTATGTAACAAAATTTTAATTGGCCTTTAAATTTTACAATAACTTTCTAAGGTCGACTTATTTTTTCTTTGGACAAATGGAACTCTTCCTGAGTTTTAACTAGACGATATTGGTTTGTGAATTCAGTATGCAGGTTCACTGGTGTCCGGAAAAAGATTATTTCGGTCCTTTTATTTTGTTTTGTTTTTTGCTTGGTCAAACAAATAAACCACAAAGGCATAAGAATTGAATAAGAACACCCAGGCTTACCCTCCGTAAAATTGCCCAACTTTGACCAAATAGGGTATATTTAAATTTATAAGGCAATTCCAATTCAATTACGCACAGGCCATTAACATCAGTCCACAATTTGGTCGAAATCAAGAAATATGTAACTAAATGGTTTTGAAACAGATTAAAACAGCGTATTATAATTTTCAAAAATATAAATATCTTCTATAATATTGAGAAATAGCCTTAAATAGCTTAATTTGAAAAAAAATCCGTCGTATTATGAAGAACAATATTTCATTCTTTCTCATTCTTTTTCTTTTGCCTTTCGTTACTATGGCACAAAAGAAAGTTTCATTGAAAATTAATCCCGACCCCATTGTAGTTGAAGTGGGTAAAACACTGCAATTGAACATCAAAGCTGTGGATGAAAATGGGAATGTGTTGAAGGATACAGAAATTTCATATTTCCCTGTTGAATTGAAAGGGATTCAGCAAAGTATGATATTTACTGGTGGGTTTCAAATTGATGCAAAGGGCTTAATTACAGGAAGACAGCCTGGAGTTTTTGACATGTTTATTACCCGAATGCCAGATAAAGGTGAAAACTTTGTAAATGAAAAAGTAGTAGTAAAAGTTATTAATCAGGAAATTGTAAAGCTTGATGTGAGAGTTGGAAAGGTTTATGAGGGGGCTGTACTTCCCTTGGAAGTAAAAGTATTGGACAAAGGGGGGTTTTTGGTTGCCAACTCAAACATCAAATTAAGTTCTTCCAATCAAAAGGTTCTGAAAACAGATAAATTCTTAAATATTCACGCTCTACAAAAAGGAAAATCAGTTGTTTCAGTTTCTTCTGGAAATGTGAAAGCAGAAATAGACATTGAAGTACTTCCAAATCCTATTACTCAATTAGATTTACGAGCCTCTACTGATATTGCAAGGACAGGAGATGTTGTATATTTTAAATCGACGGCACTTGACAAGTCAAATAAACCTGTTACTGATGTACCATTAATGTATTCTTTGTCGGGTCAGGCTCATGAATTTGCCACTGGTCCTTCAGCTCAAGTAGATTCAGATGGTAGGTTCGTTGCGGAAGAACCCGGGTTATATACCGTGACTGTTATTTCAGGAAACACCATGGCCTCTGCTTCGGTTGAAATTGTTGAGAGAAATGTAAGCCAGAAAATAGATATTAAAGGGCACGGACGAGTAAACACAAAACATACTTCTGATTTTTGGATTTGGGAGGGTGTTGATGGAAAAGATTATGCAGTAACCGGTACCTGGGGAGCAGATGGTAAAGCCTATTTTTG
>JAOUKG010000856.1 GCA_029882725.1 Cyclobacteriaceae bacterium | reverse complement strand
AGGATTCGAATGTCTATGAAGTTAACATTACCATTTTACCTGTAAATGATGCACCTGTAATCTCCAATCTTGAACCATTTCAATTGAATTTCAGCCAGGGTGATGCACCGGTGAAAATCACCAATACACTAACCGTAAATGATATTGACAATTCTTCCATGCTGTATGCTGAAATAAAGATTTTAGATTTTACTGAAAGTACTGAAGGACTTATATACGATGATAAAGGAATTGGAGTAATAACTTCTTTATATGATCCCAAAACGGGAATTCTAGTATTGGAAGGAGAAGAATCCAAGTCAGCCTATGAGGAAGCACTTAAAAACATCTCTTATAAAAACGATATAATTGGATTTTCAGATCAAGTAAATAGAGTTATTGAACTTAAGGTAAATGATGGGTTGAGTTTCAGTGAGCCTGTATACAGGAAAATTAATATAATCAATATATTGCCTGACATATCAGTGGTAAATGCTTTTACCCCAAACGATGATGGAATAAATGATTATTGGGATTTTGAGAACCTGGATTATTACAAATTCATAAATATAAAAGTGTATTCCGTTGATAAGCAATTACTATTTCAATGCGACAATCGAGAATGCAAATGGGACGGGAAATTAAATGGAAAGACTTTGGAGAGTGGCCCCTATTTTTATCTGATAGATTTAGAAAAGGGTAAAAGAATTTATAAAGGAACAGTTTACTTATTAAATTAAATGAAATACATAAGTACCATATTGTTTTTACTGTTATTAATTTACGCACACGGTCAAGCTCCAGTAATAACAAACTATAAACAAAACATCTATGTAATTAATCCGGCTTATCATGGAATTGAAAAATTTAAACAAATTCAAACCATCAATAAAATTGCCTGGCGGGGTTTTGACAATTATTATATACATCAAATCAATACTTCTGCTTTTTTTGGGGAAACTATTCCTTCAAACCCATTGCAAAATAGTTTTCACTTGAGCAATCCTGCTGCTACTGAAAATATAACCGAAAACCGGAAACCAAAACATGGATATGGTTTATCCTTATCTTCTGAAGGCACTAAAATATACAAATCCACAAATTTGAATTTGGGTTATTCAGTTCATATTCCCATAAGCACTACAGTCAACTTTTCGGCCGGTTTGGGATTCAACATTGGTTATAAAAAATTTGACCCATCCAATTTTCAAGTCAGAAACCCTCAAACTGATCTTTTTTATCAATCACTTATCAATCAAAAATTTATATATGAAAAGTATTACCAAATAATACCGGCTTTACTGTTATCTAGTAAAACCTTCGATATAGGGATCTCCTACTACTCAACAAAATTAAATTCAGAATCTACAAACAAAGAAACTGCCTATAATAACAAATCCATTCTACTTACAGCAAACAAAGAATTTACTGTATCCAAGTCTTTTTTGATAAATTCGGGATTATTAATTGACTACCATTTTAGTAAAGAAAACTATAATACACGGCTTTATATAGAGGGTATTTACAAATCATTAGTAGGATTTGGTGCAATTATTACCGATAATTATACATCAAGTTTAGTGAAATTGAATATACTTGAAAAGATCAGTGTATATTGGGTTTCAGACGTATTTATTTATAATAATATTGGCAGATCAACATTAGATAATGAAATAACATTGACTTATTTATTTATAAAGTAATAAAGTGAAAATACGATGTATAAATTTCTGTTTTATCTACTCTTTTTTATTACATTATCAAATTACGGAAATTCACAAGAACTGAACTTTACTACACCCATTAAATTACCTGAAACAATAAATACACCCTATGAAGAATCCGTTCCACAATATAACTCCAAGACAAAAACACTTTTTTTTTCACGATCATTTTACCCAAAAAATGAGGGTGGTATAAAGGCCGGATCCGATATTTGGTATTCAAAATTTAAGAATAAAACATGGACTGAATCCAGCAATGAAATAAAACACCTAAATAATAGTGGAAACAATTTTGTGATTGGCCTCAAACCAACAAACAATATTATATATCTCAATAATGCGTATGACAAAAATGGAGGTATGGCATTTTCCTACTATCAAAATGGAGTCTGGAGTAAAC
>JAOUKG010000855.1 GCA_029882725.1 Cyclobacteriaceae bacterium | reverse complement strand
CAATTAAATTTCTTGGCTTGCGTATTTTTTTATCTATTTCGTAAGTCAATTTCAGGAATTCTTGAATATTTGGTTCCACCTCGTAAATTTCTCTTTGTTTGTTTATAGATGCCGCTGTCCCATCGAATAAAAACTCAAAACTCACTGTATCTGATTCATTGGCCCTATGGTTTTTCTCTGGTTTGGTATTTCCTGTGGCCTTTCCATCAGAATATTTGGCGGTAAATGTTCTGGTGAATTTACCTGGATTATACATCACTTCGAATACATCGGGCTGGTCCGAAAGATCGTCCTTTCTAAATGAATATATTTTCAATTTTGCAAATTCTGCCATCTTTACCTTTCCTTTTTACCGTTTATCATTCGTAACATTAAATCGATCCTCTTTTCCAAATCCTTACATTCACATGGACCTGAAGCGTTTTCTTTTTCGCCTTTATTGTTTACCGTTGAACTAGTATCGACAATGGCCTTGACAATTAATTCTTTGATCTCAATAGGCATAGCTTAATTCAATCTGTTGAAATACTGATATGAGAGTTCTATCGTTTCTATAGCAATTTCGTTTGCCTTTGCATCAAATGAACCTATTTCCCATTTTACCGGATAAGCTTGATAAAATTGCCAAGATTCAAGTGGGTTATGTTCTTCATCCAACAGGCTCACAATTATGTCTAAGGGGTTGAATAAAAAAGTCTCAAGCGAATCTCTAAACCATGAAATAAGTTCAGAATCTTTAAAAACCCCCCTTTCCATGACAAGATTACCAAATGAAGGCACATCCGGAAGTCTGTGTTTGAACCTGTTCTCCCCCCCCTCCTGATGCTCAAATGACCCTAATTGGGAATTAATCCCAGACACTTTTTGAAAACTGGCATCCAGATCACCAGTGGATAATCCTAAGAAGTCCACTCTGAAATGAAAGGCAACCGGTGGATAATACAATGCCATTTATGACCTGAATTCAACAGTTAAGCCTTCATGACATAATTCGATGCTTTCAACCGCAACCTCATTCCCGGTAGAGTTAAGGGTGGGACCCTCTACTTTACAAGGAAAAGCATCTTTAATATGCCAACAAGTGACTGGTTCGTGTTCTTCATTGAGGAGGCTAATAGTCAAATCCCGACGTTCTATCTTCTCCTTTCTGACTGTATTGAGCCAACGAAAAAATTCATTGTCTTCACTATAAATTCCTCTTTTTAGTGTAATGTTGGAATATTGTGGAATACCAGGCATTTTGGTCACCTGATGCTCAAAGGAACTCCCCACCTTGTAATCAATGGTTTGAAGCTCTACTGTCAAACCTGATACTTCAGTAAATCCGATTCGATTGTTCTGGTCTCCCCACTCAACAGTAAAATGAAAGACCGGAACAGGATAAGTTACTGCCATGATATAGTTATTTTAATTTATAAAATGTGAAAATTCTAATACTATGAACTCAGCCGGACGGACGGCGCTAAGCCCAATTCTTACTCGTAATATACCGTTGAGGATGTCCTCGTTTGACATCGTTTCACGACCTACATTTACAAAAAATGCATCCTCCGGTTTGGCCCCAAATAAGGCCCCATCCCTCCATATTCTTGTAAGAAAACTATCAATCATTGACTTCACTCTAAGCCATGTTACTGCGCTATTATTTTCAAATACCTGATCCAGTAAAGCCGCCTTGGCTGACTGTTCAATAAAGGTGAATAGCCTCCTGACGCTTACGTACCTGAATTCATTCGAATTACCATCCAAAGTCCTGGCGCCCATCACTCGAATACCGCGACCTGGAATTGCTCTAATAACGTTTATGGATCTACCTGAACCGGGAACTACGTTGAGTTCGCCATGCCTTTTTGGGGTTACTTTCGTGTTAGTTTCAATGGTATAGTTTAGCACCTCATTAGCTGGAGATTTCCATACTCCCTTGTTGCGATCTACTCTCGCATATATGCCTGCCACAGCGCTACTGGGTGGAAGAATTACAGTAAGTTGTCTGCGAATTTCGGCTTTTATTCTATTATATAATTGAGTTCTGGTAGTTGTAGGATCATTAGTGATCAGTCCGGATAATGTACCTGAAGTACCATCAATGTTGACGGTGACATCA
>JAOUKG010000854.1 GCA_029882725.1 Cyclobacteriaceae bacterium | reverse complement strand
ACAACCGTGTTATATGCCCTGGCCAATCTGGTGATTGAATCAAGAAGAATTACCACATCATGGCCACATTCAACCATTCTTTTGGCTTTCTCAAGAACTATACTTGCCACCTTTACATGTCGTTCAGCCTGCTCGTCAAAAGTAGAACTAATCACCTCAGCTTTTACGCTTCGGGCCATATCAGTTACTTCTTCAGGTCTTTCATCAATCAGTAAAATTATGAGATAGCACTCAGGGTGGTTTTGCGCAATGGCATTGGCTACATTTTTCAATAAGACCGTTTTACCCGTTTTGGGTTGTGCAACGATCATTCCTCTTTGCCCCTTACCTATTGGCGCAAACAAGTCTAATATTCTTGTACTGTAGTTATCTGGCCTGGTGCTCAGATTGATCATTTCATTCGGAAATAGAGGAGTAAGATACTCAAAGGAGATTCTATCTCTTATTTCTTCAGTAGTTTTTCCGTTTACAGTATCAACACGTAGTAGTGCAAAATATTTCTCACCTTCTTTTGGAGGTC
Source organism: Cyclobacteriaceae bacterium (assembly GCA_029882725.1). Classification (GTDB taxonomy): domain Bacteria; phylum Bacteroidota; class Bacteroidia; order Cytophagales; family Cyclobacteriaceae; genus JAHEMU01. The sequence goes on along the minus strand of JAOUKG010000854.1, from coordinate 1,588 downwards.
TGATTTGGCCTTTTACAGTATCACCGGTCTTAAGACCAAAAAGTTTTATTTGAGAAGGAGAAACATAAATATCATCGGGACTTGCCAGGTAGTTGTAATCGGAGGACCTTAAGAATCCGTAACCATCTTGCATAATTTCCAATACACCTTCACTGTTGATGGAGCCATCAAAATCTTTGATATTGCTTTCTCTTCTTTTTTTGGAGGGATCTTCTGTCCTTTCAGGTCGTTTTTGGGGCTGAGGGGCTTTCTTTTCTTCTACAGGTAAACCATCTTCTCTGGGTTCTTGCTTTTCTTCCCTTGCTTGCACCGGACGAGGAGCTCTGGCGTCTTGTTTGGGTCCCTTGGATTCTTTAGGTTCTCTAGGTTCCCTTGGTTCCCTTATTTCTTTTTTAGGTTCTTCGGTAGGGGTTGGATTATTTCTCGGAGCTACATTTTGACGTTTTTTAACGAACTTTTTCTCTTCCCTTTTGGGAGCATCCTTTTTTTCTTCAGATTTATCTTCGATCCCGACGTCAGTTTTTACATCAGGTTTATTTTCTGGTTTGGCTTCTGGTTTGGTTTCTGGCTTTTCTTCGACCTTTTCAGTAACAGGAGGTACATTTTTCACCTCTTTTTTTATCTCAATAGGACTTATTGCCTGTTGATCCAGGACTTTATAAATCAAGTCTTGCTTAGAAAGCTTTTTGATATTTTTTAAACCTAACTCTTCTGCAATTTCCCTTAGTTCAGAAACGAGTTTTAATTGCAATTCATCAATAGTATACATAAAATGGTTGGAGTGAACTTATAACAAAGTATGGTGTGAAATTTTAATCATTGGAATTTTTTCCTTCTGAATAAACTAATAAGATATAGAGATTTTTTCGGAGCTTTTATTGGAAGCGCGATTACCATGCAATAATACGGCTATCGCCAATATTATCAAATTAATATTTGTTTAATTTTTAATTATCATTGAAAAAAGGCCGTTTCTCTCTAATTTTTGACTTATTTTTGCGGCATAAAGCAAAAAAGAATGTTAGAGTTACCATATATAAGGGATAATAGGAATAAAGTTGTAGAAGGACTGCAAAAAAGAAATATTAAGGATGCAGATTCACAAATTGATGAAATTATTCAAACAGATACTGATAGAAAGTCTACCCAGGGTAATTTGGATAGTTTATTATCAGAGGCCAACTCTTTATCAAAGAGTATAGGCCAATTGATGAAAGAAGGTAAAAAAAGTGAAGCTGAGGCTATAAAAGAAAAATCACATAGTTTAAAGGCCCAGTCCAAAGAGTTATCAGAGAAGTTGCAATCGTTGGAATCTAAATTAACGAGCCTTCTTTATAATATCCCCAATATTCCAAATGATAGGGTACCTAAAGGCACTTCTGCTGATGACAATGTAGAGGTACTCACTTGGGGGCAGAAGCCTGTTTTACCTGAGGGGGCACAACCACATTGGGACCTTATCAAACAATATGATATAATTGATTTTGAATTAGGAAATAAAATTGCGGGAGCGGGTTTTCCGGTTTATAAAGGAAAAGGAGCGCGACTTCAACGGGCAATGATTAATTTCTTTCTGGAGGAAGCACGT
>JAOUKG010000853.1 GCA_029882725.1 Cyclobacteriaceae bacterium | reverse complement strand
ACAATCGGCATTTGGGCTCTTATTATGGTGTTTTTCATTCTTTTTGCAACCCTTTCTAATGAGGCCCTTCATTTTGAAATCTTACCCGAAATCATTTATTCAAGTTATAGTGAATATGCAAAAAACTCCGAACCGGGGACTTATATTATTTATGAAAAATTAGACAACACCTATTTAAGCATATTACTCTCTATTCCCAAGGCCTTAGTAGCTGGTTGGTTTAGGCCTTGGTTGGGTGAAAGTCAATCGTTATTTCAATTTTTAAGTACTATTGAAAATTTTGCACTTTCTATATTGTTCATTTTTTCTTTAAAAAATATTCCCGAATTATTAAAAACAAAAAATATGTTTGTGTATTCGGCTATAATATTTTGTGTGATCACATCAGTATTGGTTGCCCTATCGGTTCCAAATTTCGGGTCACTAGTAAGGTTTAGAACGGGTTGGTTGTTTATATTTGCATTATTAATTCTGTATAACAACCCACTTTTAGAAAAAGTAGGGATATTTATTAAAAAACACCAACATGGATAAGCCTGTAATCATTTTTGGGTATGGCCCACTAACAAGAGCTGCTATTGAAATTCTTGTAAGTAACAACATAGATATATATGGCATCCTTGATGACAAGGAGGAAAACAAAGACAAAGAAATCAATAATATACCCGTTTTGTCAAATACCAACGACCAGGGTTTCTTAAAGTTCATTGGCAAAAAATGCGAAGCTTTTATAGCGTCCGATGATAACCCTTTTCGAAAAACCCTGGTAAAAATGCTTATAGAAAAGAGGCACGTCATGCCCATAAATGCAATTCACTCAAAAGCATATATAAGTGATTCTGCATTTTTTGGACATGGAAACATGATCAATATGGGAGTCACCTTGGGTGCGGGGGTAGAGATTAAAAACCACACTATTTTAAATTCAAGTTGTACCCTTGATCACGGTGTAATAGTTCACGACTTTGTGCAAATTGGATCAGGAACCGTAGTTGGAGCCGAAACTATCATAGAAGAAAATGTATTCATAGGAACTGGTTGTGTATTAGTGCCTGGTATTAAAATAGGCAAAAATGCACGTATTGGAGCTGGTTCAGTGGTTATTTCCAACGTTGAAAATAATGCAACTGTTTTTGGCAATCCTGCCGTTCCGGTAAAAAAATAATTGAATTTAAATTTATTTTTTTATATTGTGTTTGTCTCATTTGGCAGATATTCTTCCTTACATATAATTTTGCGACTAATATTTAGCGTTTTCATTTTGATTCCTTATATTAGAAATTGCCTTAAAAATATTTTATGCCAGAAACGACTATTAGGGAAACTGATTTGATGTTAAATGATGATGGTTCAGTATATCATCTTAATTTGCTTCCCCGGCATATAAGCGACACCATTATTACTGTAGAAGACCCAAGTAGGGTAAATCAAATAGCTGAATTCTTTGATACCATTGAGTATGAAATAAATAAAAGGGAATTTGTTACTATCACAGGGTTCTATAAGAAAAAAAGAATTAGTGTAATTAGTACAGGTATAGGCCCTGACAATATGGAGATTTTCTTCAATGAAATTGATGCTCTTGTTAATATTGACCTAAAAAACAGAACCATTAAATCAAGAAGAAAAAAATTAAATGTTATAAGAATAGGATCAAGTAGTGCCATTCAAAATGATATTCCATTAGAAAAATTTATAGTTTCAAACTTTGCGATTGGACTAGACAATGTTATTAAATACTATTTTCTAAAATCTTCCGAATTCGAACAACAAATTGCCAATTATCTTATTGATGAAATTGACCTACCTGATATGCCTTATGTGGTTGAGGCCAGCTCAAAACTCCAGCCAATTTTCAAAGATGGTTTCATACAAGGCAATACACTCACAACTCCCGGCTTTTACGCTGCTCAAGGCAGACAAGTTCGGATACCAATAAAATATCCTAAATTAATTGATCAGTTAATGTGTTTTCATAAAAATGATTTTTGGATAAGTAATCTGGAAATGGAAACTGCTACTTTTTACGCTTTTGCACGTATTATGGGCCATCATGCTATTAATATAAGTGCAGTTACAGACAACTTTGTAAAATCAAAAACAGTTAAA
>JAOUKG010000852.1 GCA_029882725.1 Cyclobacteriaceae bacterium | reverse complement strand
CATTATGGGTAGAGCCACGGTAAACTGATTGATTGTACCGTCGTCGTAGGTAATAGATGCTGCCGCTTTTTTATTATCGCGCCACTTGGTAATTTCTGTCTCACCTATTGTTTCATCTTTTTTTTGAGTACATGACCATGCCGTTAACATGAAAATTGCAACGAACAGGTAGGAGTATTTTATATTCATAATTATGTATTTTGCCTTTGGTAAATTTTGTAAAAGAAGGTCAAATATAAAGTAATTTTTCAAGGTGCTGAATGAAAGTAAATTTTTTGTATTTTACATCCCATGTTTCGTTTATTCCTCTTTCTATTCGTATTGATTTTACTTCCCTCCCATGGGCAATCGCAGCATATTGTGAATCCATATACAGAACAATATCCTGATTCTTTAAACAAAAAGAGACTTTATACAGTTGTAGCAACTGAAGCCGGTTCTTATTTAACAGGACTCTCTCTTCTCTATTTTATTTGGTATAAAGACCATGCCCGGGTGCCTTTCCACTTTTATGATGACAGTAAAGGATACCTTCAAATTGATAAAGCCGGACATGCCTTTAGTGCCTACAGGGAAAGTTATGCTGCTTACCATGCGCTCAGGTGGGCCGGAATGGACAAAAAGAGGGCGTTAATTTTCGGTGGCCCTCTGGGATTGGTTTTCCAAACACCTATTGAAATTTTTGATGGATTATACGAAGGTTGGGGATTTTCCTGGTCGGATATGGTGGCGAATACGTTCGGATCCCTCCTTTTCACAAGTCAGGAGGCTATTTTGATGAGCAGGTGTTTCTAATGAAATTCTCTTACAGCCCCAGTATTTATCCTAAGTACCATACTATTTTAGGGGAGACCCAGGTAGAACGTTTTTTTTACGATTACAACGGCCATACCTATTGGTTGTCGGGTAATTTGCGAAAGCTAACAGGTATTGAAAAAATTCCAGGCTATTTAAACCTGGCCTTAGGATACAGTGCCAATGGAATGATCAAGGAATTTGAAAATCCATTGTATTATTTGGGTAAGCCATTTCCCCAATTAGATCGATACCGTCAGTTTTTACTTTCCATGGACATAGATTTTTCAAGAATACCGGCTAAACGCCCCTGGGTAAGAAAAGTGCTTAAATCTGTTAATTTAATAAAAATTCCATTCCCTGCGTTGGAATACAATTCAATAGATGGCTTTGTGTTCAGATCTTTGTACTTTTGAACTACAAAAACTAACATTTACCATGAAAAAGTTAATTGGAATTTTACTTATTGTAGCATCCGTAATGTTGGGCTATTTCGGTATTCAAAAATACGAAGAATCCAGCAAATCCGTTTCTATTGGTTCCCTGGAATTGAAGGCCAGTAATGAAGAGGAAAGACAAAACGCATTTCTCATGATGGGTGGAGGGTTTATATTATTTGCAGTGGGTTTATATGCCCTCGCCAAAAAGTAGGAACTATATAAATCAGCAACGATCACTTTACGTTTCTTTAGTTTGTAACTTCTACCATTGTATAGCTAAAATAAACCCGATTAATTCATGAAGAATTATTGTTTTTAAATCCAGAAGTAACAAAAACATTAATTGATAACTAAACAGTTGATGATTGGTGGTGTGGAAAGAGTACTTGACTTGGTCCATATTGTTCAACTTCTGCATCTTTTTTACTAAGATGTTTTAGCATACTCATGTGTAATTTTAATGCAACCCAGAAATTTGGATTTTCTTGATATTGCATTCCAAAATCTTCAGCTGTTTGCTTTACTATTCGAGCCAAAGGTATATAATGAGTATGATGAATATGTGGAAATAAGTGGTGAATAATATGAATATTTATACCACCTGTAATCCAGGTTGTAAAGCGGTTTTCCCTACTGAAATCGGCCGTTGTTTCCATTACATGGATAAAATAATTATTTTCGATATTACCTTCATCATCCGGAAGCGGATAATGTGTTCCCGTATACACATGAGTAACCTGAAACAAGAGCGTAAGCAAGAGGCCTGGCAATAAATGCATATTTACCCATGCAAGCACTATGAGCCACCATGGGGCAGAAATAAATAAAAGCGGTAAACCTAAAGTTACCGTATAATAAAAAAATTTAGAGATGAAT
>JAOUKG010000851.1 GCA_029882725.1 Cyclobacteriaceae bacterium | reverse complement strand
GTTGGTCATTATTGGAGATCAGAGTTAAATAAATAATGAAAAATAATCAAAAAATAGATTTTACCGATGGGACGAGTATTTTAAATCAAATTCTAGTTTTAATATTTTCAGTGTTTATTTTTTGCTTATCAATATATACATATCAAAATATAATTAATACACTTATTTATTTAGTAATATTATTCAGCTTTAATTACTTCAGTTTGAAGTTTTTTGAAATAGAATATGATCCGAATAAACAGAAGTTTATTATTAGAAATCTTTTTAAAAAACACACATTTGACTTAAATCAGTATATCCTTGTAGAAACTGTTTTCATTTACACGTTTCGAATAAAATTTGTTGACAAAAATTTCCTGATATTTTGTCCTTGGTTATTAATTTTTAAACATTTGTTTTCAACGGACGATAACCCTCTTGATAAAAAAATTAGAGCCAGGTTAAACTTAAAGTAAATTCCGGTAATATCTTCGTTTTTACCCGTTTCACTATTATTTTTACCTGCCTATCTGAAGATATCCAGGCAGGTACTACACTAACCTAGTATAATACAATCGTGAACGTGAAACCTGCCTGATCTGCCTCAGGCAGGCAGGCTCAAAACCAAGGTGCTTAAAATCCGGTAAACTTTCATACTGCCTCCAATTTAAACTTTTCTTTCAATCATTTTTTGTATATTGTGTTTACATGTTAATTAAAATGGTTTACAAGGTAGTCGGTTGTTGTTTTCTTATTTTACTTGGTTTTCTGCAAACGAAGGGACAATCAACCTATACACCATTAGATAAATTTAAATTATTTAAACCAACCTTAAGAACAAAAAATTTATTGCATTCATCTAAAAATAAACCTTGGAAGGATAAAAAAGGATTGCTAATTGAAGTAAATAAACTTGACACTGTCTTTTACGATAATTTTTATTTAGGTCAGAAGGTATACCTGATAAATAATGCTGACTCGGCTATAAATAATATAAACACTCTGGTTCCAAATATTTTCCTTCAATCATTCGACTTTGAAAAAAACAAATGGATTGATGTAACCTATGTTGACTGGGGATTTTGTCAATATGGTTTAGAATATTTTTATTTATTCCCAGATTATTATGTAGAGGTAATTATGCCAAAGTTTAACTGGACTAAAAAAACCTATCTCAAATATGTATTTAAAGATGTCAGTAATAAAGTGGTGGTTGATTCAGAGGTATTTTATGAAGGAGTTGATTGATTTTAATGTTGTTGGGATAAATGAATTTTAATCTGTTTAACGATCTCATTTATCAATTTTTTTCCATTTTTGAGCCTTTATTGCACGTCAGGTAATCAAAACACCTTAAAAACAACCTTTAGAGAGTGTATAGGTACTTTCACTATATCCCTACTCAGGAAATGGTTGGGAATTATTATATTGTATCGTATTTCACTATAAATTAAAAATTGAATTATGAGAAATTCACTGATCACCTTATGTCTGATACTTTCAGGTTGGACATCATTCAACGTTTATAGTCAATCCTTAAATCCAAATGAACAAAGGGTTTGGGAATTGGAAGAGCGGTATTGGGAACTGGTCAAAAAAGGAGATGTTGATAACTTTCTAAAATTATGGCATGAAGGTTTTACCGGTTGGGGATGTGGAATGGTAAATACTTTTAATAAAAAACGTGTTGAGGATTGGGTTAAGGCTGTACGAGATGATGACATTGAGTTAACTTATGAAATCGATCGAGAATCTGTAAAAGAGTATGGTGATGTAATTATAGCTTATTACTCATCAATTTATTACGAATATAACCCAAAGGATAATTCCTATTGGGGAAAAGAGAATACATGGAAGGTTACACATACATGGAAAAGGATGGGGGACACATACCAAATCATTGGGGGTATGTGTGGAGTACTGGAAGATAATTCTGACAAATGATACAACTTATATAGGACTTTTATACACTTTCTGTCTTTTTCATTTTCGAAAATTCCGGTTTATACTTTTTTATCCCTTTCACGAAACCCCCTTTAAAACCGGTTTTGCTCCGGGAGAACTTTTACCATATGGAACGGAATACATGGGTACCAAAGGAAGAGAAAATCATTATACCCGATTGTCAGGGAA
>JAOUKG010000850.1 GCA_029882725.1 Cyclobacteriaceae bacterium | reverse complement strand
GGGGAAATGAGGTGATTGCAGTTTGGAGATTTGAAAAGTCACTGGATTGGGGTGTTGTGGCCAAGGTTGATGTCGCTGATATTTATGCGCCGATAAAATCTTTGAGAAACACCATGGCTTTGATTATCCTGCTTATTTTGGTGGGGGTAATTATCATTGGGTATTTTGTCTCAAGATCGATATCCGGCCCGGTCAGGCATTTGGTGACTACATTTGTGGATATTAGTCGTGGAAAAATAAGGGCTCCCGAGGTTATTAAGGGAAGTGATGAGATAGCCACTTTATCGCGTATTGCCAGTAGCACCGTCAGTTATTTAAAAGGATTTATTGACCAGTTAAACCGGGTGGCTTCAGGTGAGTTTTCTAATGTGTATGCACCGAGGGATGAACAGGATGAGATGGGATTATCACTGCAGAAAATGACCAACAGCCTGATGGATTATGACCGGAAAATAAAGGAAACCCTGTGGCTTGAAAAAGGTATTGCAGATGTGGCAACACAGTTAAAAGGAGATAAAAAATTAAAATCACTATGTGAAAGGGCGTTGGAGTTTATTATCCCTTATTTACAGGCACAAATTGGCGTTATTTATACCTATGACCACTTTCAATCGATTTTAAAGTTTGAAGCAGGCTATGCCTATTCCGGGGTAGTTGGTGAAGGGAAGATTGATCAAATAAAAATTGGAGAGGGATTGGCAGGCCAGGTGGCCAGAGATCATAAAACGATCATTTTCCAGGACATTCCTGAAAATTATATGAATATTAATTCGGCCCTTGGAAGTGTAAGGCCTGCTCATATCATTGTAGTGCCCCTTATTACCAATGGGTTATTAACAGGAGTTATAGAACTGGGTACAACCAAGCAGATCGCTGGATTAGACAGACAATTTTTAGAGCGTTCTGCTGAGATTTTATCTGTCGCCGTTAGTTCTGCTACTGACCATAAACTCATTGAGAAGCTGCTCGATGATTCGAAATCTGTATCGGCCCAGTTGGAGGAGCAAAATAAATACCTGGAGAAAGTACAACTTGAGCTCACACAACAGATATCTTGTCTAAATGCTTCGGCTATTGTCTCGGAAACTGATGGAGACGGAAATATCACTTTTGTTAACGAACTATTCTGTAAAATATCAGGATATGATATTTTTGAGCTCATTGGTGAGAATCACCGGCTGTTAAAATCAGGAAAGCAGCCACAGGGTCTTTTTATAGGAATGTGGGGAGCCATTAGTCAGGGGAAAACCTGGCGGGGCGAATTGCTTAATAAGAAAAAAAACGGGGAGTATTATTGGGTGGATACCACCATTATGCCCTTTAAAGATACTGAAGGTAATATTGAAAAATATGTAGCGATCAGGTTTGATATTACTGCCCAGAAAGAGCAGCAGAAACAATTAAAGGAGCAGGCAAAAGAAATTAAACAAAAGCATAAGGAGCTGGAGAGTAAGGCCCTACAGATTGAAAAGGCCAGTCAGTATAAATCGGAGTTTTTGGCCAATATGAGCCATGAGTTACGTACCCCATTGAACTCTATTTTGTTGCTTTCCAAATTGCTGGAAGACAATACTGATAAAGCCCTGAGCCCTGAGCAGGTGGAGTTTGCTCAGGTAATTAATGAATCAGGGAGAAACCTGCTTGAACTAATCAACGAGATACTCGATTTGAGCAAGATTGAGGCCGGAAAAATGGAAATTCAAATCGAAGAAGTTGATTTGAACGAGGTTTGCACCCGAATGGATAATTTGTTTGCCCCGATTGCCAAAGATAAAAACATAAACTTCGATTGCACCATTGACAAAGGGGTGGATCCGATCATAATGACTGACCGCCTGAGAATTGAGCAAATTATAAAAAACTTGTTGTCAAATGCCGTAAAATTTACTAGCAAGGGTGAAGTAAGCCTGAAGATATATTACCCGGTGATTGAACAATTTGTAGTTGGAGAAAATTCAGAAAGAAAAGCGATAGCTATTGAAGTATCGGATACGGGGATTGGTATTTCTGCAGATAAACTGGCCCTGGTCTTCGAGGCATTTCAACAAAGTGATGGTTCTACTCAACGAAATTATGGAGGAACCGGCCTGGGTCTTGCCATAAGTCGGAAAAT
>JAOUKG010000849.1 GCA_029882725.1 Cyclobacteriaceae bacterium | reverse complement strand
GAGTAAATTATTAAAAATATTAAACATCATCTGTTTATCTATAAATACTTGTTCCTTTCCTATATGATCATATTCTATTTGTTGCCCCTTTTTAATCAAACTATTAATTTCTTCAATTACTTCTTCAAAAAACTGGGTCACGCTAAACTTAGAACAATTAATTTCCAATTTTCCTTCCTCAAGTTTATCCAAAGAAAGAAAATCATTGAGGATACTGTTTAAATGTTGAATAGATGTTTTAATCCGCTCAATATAATTCAGGGATTTTCCATCATTTTTTTCAATATCAATGTATTTTGATAAGAGCGTAACCGAGTTCATTATTGATGTAAGAGGTGTTCTGAATTCATGAGAAGCCATTGAAACAAAACGTGTCTTCAACTCATTTAGATACCTTTCCTTTTCAAGAGATCGTCGCATATCTTCTTCAGCTTTTTTCAATGTGCTTACATCTTGAGACACCAACAAAATTTGATTTATTTTATTCTTTTTATCAACCAACCCTGTTGCACTTATCATGTAGGTGGTATTGTTGAGGTTTAGTTCAAAATTTGAATTATTACCCTCAAATACAGATTTAAGCTTGTTCATTATTAAAGTTCTATACTGAATGTCAATGCCTTTAAGAAAATTTGTTCCCACCAGCATTTCCCCGGTAATTCCCCGTTTATAAATATCCATTCCTTCAACAAAAACATAATTGAGTTTCTTGTCCAACACATAAATCACACCATTTGGAAAATTCCGTGCAATCATTTGATACATACGTTGGCTTTCTACTAATGCATGTGTACGTTCATTTACTTTCTGTTCCAACTTCACATTCAATTCCAAAAGTTTTTGTTCGGTATTGATTTGCTCTGTAATATCATCTCCCGAACTTAGGGTTTCCACGATATCTCCATTTTCATCCCTTACCACTATGTTATGCCACGAAATCGTTCTTACCTCTCCTGATTTTGTCAATACGGGGTTTTGATAATGTTTAAAATGCCTTGCCTTACCAGAAATAAACTTAATAAAATAGTCTTTCGCCTCTTTCCGATTCTCTTTGGGTATAAAATTATCAAACCAATTTTTTCCTAAAATTTCATCCTCCCCATACCCCAAAATTTCACACCCCTTTTTATTAATAAGCTTTACCGTTTGATCTTTATCAATAAGTAACAGCATTGTACCAATTATATTCAAATACAATTTTGCTGTTTCATTTTCTTTTTTGAGCTGTTCAAGACTATCCCTGAGTTGTGTAATGTCAGAAATAAGTGCTACAATGACCAGCTCAGTACATATTGTGCAAAAGTTTAAAGAGACTTTCATTGGAAAAATGCTACCATCCTTTCTAACACCAGTCAATTCCATCCGTTCGCTAAAAGTTTGTCCATTAGAATGGTTTTCATTTGCCTTGCATAAGTTGATATATTCATAAATAAAATCATCAGGAATAATTTTATTTATGTTTTTACCCAGAAGTTCTTTCTTATTATACCCAAAAAGCTTTTCCAAACTTGGATTGGCAGCACATATAACCCCATGTATATCCATTGCAACCAATCCCTCATCTATAACTTCATAAAGAATACTACTTAACTCTTTTTTATCCAACTCTTTTATTTTGAATATTGATTCCATAAAATTGTGTTTTTTGGAAGCATAAAAAACAAAAAATTAAATTATTTGCTGTTGACATAGTAAGTACCTAAAATTTATTATAAAACAAGGTGATTTTTGTTACTATACAGGTGTGACATTAATCATTTATTTTAGTCATAAAATTTATATCATCTAAAAAAAATACTTTTTTAAGCAAAATAGCACTTTCCATTTTTAGTTAAAAGTATTATAAATGAATTAAAAAAAAGACGGTTTTTGAAAGAAAAACTTAATTAAATACTGGTCTTTATTATAAATATCGTCTAAAAAAACAATATCAGAATCCTGATACCAGGAAGTCCAATAATTTATATACAATGGTACTGGACTTTTTAATTTAATATGTTCATTTTCATCGAATTCTTTGTATTTATTATAATCCAAGAGTGATTGATTTTGGGTTAATAAAAATGCAAGTTCGTTGGCTTTTTCAATACGTATGCATCCATGGCTAAATGCACG
>JAOUKG010000848.1 GCA_029882725.1 Cyclobacteriaceae bacterium | reverse complement strand
CATTCACGGGGTTGCCTATGGCTGCCTTAAATGATTGGAACCCTACGGTCAAAAGGGAAATAAGGATTGCGCCACCTCCTGCAAGAATAAAACTCCAATACCCAATATCTGTTTTATAGGCAAATCCTTGCAACCATTGATCCATGAAATAATAACTTATTGGAATAGAAAGTAGGAAAGAAATAACCACGAGCCTGGTGAAATCTTTTGATAATAACATAACAATAAGGTTGGATGAAGCACCCATCACTTTGCGAATACTAATTTCTTTGGCTCGTTGTTCCGACATAAAGGTAGCCAGTGCAAAAAGTCCCAAACAGGCAATAAAAATGGCCAACCCCGTAAAAACAATTGATAGGGATCCAAATCGCTGTTCTTCTTTGAACAAAGCATCAAATTCCTCATCTATAAATTTATATTGAAAAGGAGAGTTATTTGTAAACTCATTCCATTTTTCTTCAATAAACTTCACCTTTTCATTAACATTTCCTTTTGATAAACGAACGCTGATATAATTGCCGCGGTCACTATAGGCAAAGGCCAATGGACGTACATTTTCTTTTAGGCTTTCGTAGTTAAAATCTTTAATTACACCAATAACATTGAAATAGTCACCTGTTTCTGTATAAAAAAAGGTCCGAATTCTTTTTCCTTCAATTTCCTTCCATTCAATTTGCTTCATTGCCGCTTCATTGAGTAACAAAGCCATACTATCGGCCGGATTTTCTTTACTAAAGAAACGGCCGTCGGACATAGTATAGCCCAATGTAGCCAAATGATTCTCGTCTGCCAGATATAGGTACATTAACTGGTCCTGTTCAGTTCCTTCTGGTCTGAAAACCGTATTGTTGTTTATGTTTGGGGGTACACTTTGAGAAATACTTGCATTTACAATTTCATTGTATTTGATTAGTTCATTTCTAAATGCCTTTTTCTGATCTCCCAATTTATTCGCATTATCAATAACCAGTACATTTTCTTTTTCAAACCCCAGATCTTTATTTTGCAACATTTTCAATTGTTTGAAAACGATCAGGGTGCAAATAATTAATGTAATGGAAATAAAAAATTGAAAAACAACTAAAATGCTCCTCACCCCGCTACTTTTCATACCCATACGAACCTTCCCCTTAAGCACCTCTGCAGGCCTGAATGAAGTAAGATACAAGGCAGGATAGCTACCAGCCAGAATACCTATAAATATAGCCAAACCAAATATGATCAGATACAACCTGAAATCCAGAAAAATGCCATAATCGAGCTGTTTGCCTGAAATTGTGTTAAATGGCCCAAGGAAAATGTAAACCAGTATAAGTGTTGGAATTACTGAAATAACACTAAATAACACAGATTCTGATAAAAACTGAGCAGAGAGCCTGAGTCTGCTGGCTCCCACGGTTTTTCTTATACCTACTTCTTTTGCACGACTGGCAGAACGAGCAGTAGACAGGTTCATGAAGTTGATACATGCCAAAAGAACAATGAAAAGGGCAATTGCCCCGAAAATGATTAAATACGAAATATTACCTCCGGGCATAAATTCGGCCTCATAATCTGAATACAAATGAATTTCACTCATTGGCTGAGTAAAATATTTATAGATATCTCCTTCCTTTTCAAACTGCTCCAGACTTTTGCCCAGAAATTGCTCCAATTGAGGCCCTACATATTTTTTTACCAGGCCATTCAACTTTTCCTGGGTTTCTTCAATGGGTACATCAGGTCGTTTTTTGAAATAAGTATAAAAATTGTTGGATACCCAGGCAGTTGATTTACTTTGGTCCCAGGAGACCATTGAAAATACCATATCATACGGAATATGGGAATTGGAAGGCATATTTTCTACAATTCCTGTCACTTCACAGGTTCTGTCGCCAGTGCCCAGATGAATTATTTTACCCAATGGAGATGTGTCGCCCGGACCTTGCCAATTGAAATACTTAATTGCGGCATCTTCAGAAACCACGATTTTATTGACCCCGGTTAGTGCAGTTGAAGGATCGCCTTCAATTAATTTAAAATTGAAGAATTCGAAAAAATTACTGTCTGCAAGTAGTATGTTTTCTTCTGTAAAGGCTTTATCCTCATAGCTTATTAACACATTGTCCCACGAGTTT
>JAOUKG010000847.1 GCA_029882725.1 Cyclobacteriaceae bacterium | reverse complement strand
TTTACATTTTAATAATATACATTAATTTAACTACTTGAGAGTGACTATTTAAAAAGATATTAATTTCACATAGTTAAAAATAACATAAATCAAAATCGGCAAAATTATTCAATATCTTTTCATGAAAGAAAAGGCCAAACGGGACTATTATTAAAGAAAATATGATATTTTAGGTATAGAATTAAATATTCAAACCGGGAAATCGTTTAAAATCTATTTTATCTTCGATGAATTTTCTCCATTTATCATTTTTTTTCAAAAGTTTGAGAAATTGTGGAAGTTTGTTTGCTAATGCAAAAGAGACAACATGCTCAGAGGGACATTTTTTTTTATTCATGGTTCTCATCCAACTGTTAAAATATTTCCATACGGTAAAAGGTTTGGTGATTGATAAGTATTGCAAAAGTCCCTGTGCAATCAAACCCAGTTGAATATGAGTATTGTATGCTTTCATTTTTCTTTTTACATGTTTTCTATAAATTTCCGATTCTCGGTGAAGGAATTGGTCTTTGCTCCCATATTTAATTTTTTTCATATCCATCATCCAGAAATGGTAGTTGAATGTACCAACGGTATAAACGGCCTGTCGAAAAGCGACTTCAATTTTGAACCGCATGCCATAGAGTTTAATGACAGAAATGGGATCCAGCGAAATATCGGTAGCCATAAGCAGGACTTTTCCCCGGTTAGGATGTATAACCCAGACAAAACGAACGAACCGTGCCAGCGGTCTCCAGATGAGATCCTGATAGTGATATTTAAGAATAGTGCCTTTTTCATTATACACCGGACTTTGAGCTTGAATAAAAGATTTATGTTTATTGAAAATCTTTCCTAATTTTATTTTTCTCCCATAGAACCTTTTTCTTCCCCGACCAGCTTTTTTCATTTTTGGCGCTTTTTTGTACCCAACGGCATTTGACCGTAAACGGGTAACAAGGTGATTTCCCCGTTCGATCAGTGGTACGGCGATCTTTTTACTGGCGAAATATGGATCAGCAACCAGATAAAATTGTTTTTCGTATGTCATGGATACTATGAGATCATGAAGTTTCTCTATAAGCGTTTTTTTCCTTCTGTTAGTGAATCGCAACCCTTCGTGAATACGCCCTGCCAGAGGGAATGAAAAATATGATTGCATTGCCTTTACTACCACTGAAATAACCTGGCATGAGTGGCCCATAATATACTCAGGTTTTGAATTACAGGTTGATTCCTGGTGTAGTTTTTTTACTGCAGGCATTTTTTTTCCTTCTTTGGGAACTTTAATTCCATCAGCAATTAAAACATGTTTTTGATTAACAGTAAGGATAGAATGACCGAGGAGTTTTACAACATGTCTGACCCATAATTGCGTTAGGATTTCCAACTTGATAGCAGTGCTATGAAACGTTTTGAGCAATGAATGATAACACTTTTCTTTTAAGTAGTGACATCTGACAAAGCTTGTCACACCAACTAAATCAAATCCTCTCAAAGACATTGTCGCCAGGATTACGACCATCCAATTGAAGGTCATTTCATAGGAACACCCTCCTTTTAAAGCGTAGACGCAGTCGAACCATACGTACCATAATTGCATATTTCCTCCTCTGAAGAATACCGACAGCATTACAATGCTGTCGGAAAATACATTATGTAAAGACTCAAAGCAAGATATATTTTACTCATAGGACTTATGAAATTACACCAAAATAACAGGCAGTTACTGCAAGGAGGTCTTCTTTGAAGGAGCAATCGATTTCTGAGATTGATAAAAAAATTATTAAAATAAAAAAGAAATTGGGTGACTTAGGTGACATTCGTCCTGGAAGTTTAACGAAGCAGTATAATATCTGTGGGAAAGAAGGGTGCCGGTGTAAAAATAAAATAAATCCTATTAAACATGGTCCTTATTATAATCTCAGTTACACCTATAAAGGAAGAGGAACCTCTGCATATATCCCTGAATTGTATGTCCATGAATTGAAAATAAAAATTGATAATTATTCTAAAATGAAAAAGTTGATAGATGAGTGGATAGAATTGTCCATTCTAAAATCCAAAATTGAAATTAAACTGATCAAGAAAAACAATAAAAAGTAGTCACTCTCAAGTAACCTTATTTACCTTATTAATT
>JAOUKG010000078.1 GCA_029882725.1 Cyclobacteriaceae bacterium | reverse complement strand
CCTATATAACGGCAATATTTCCTCCATGGAGTGGAATTCTGCCGATGGTACGAATAGTGATTACTATAATTACTCCTACGACCCTATGAACAGACTCAAAGGTGCTGATTTCGGAGGAACCTTGGTTCAGAAATTTGATGTTTCCAACCTAAATTACGACCTTAACGGAAATATTCTCAACTTGACACGCAACAACGAACTCGGAAACCCTATGGATGCTATGAGCTACACCTACAATGACGGTGGTGGCAACCAACTGGCCGCCGTCACCGATGCAGGGGATGATTTGACTGGGTTCAAAGATGGAAACAAGACCGGCGATGATTACACATACGATGCCAACGGAAACCTGACTGCTGACAAAAACAAGGGGATACTTTCCATTGAATACAACCATTTGAACCTTCCGGTAAAAGTGACCAAAGACGCCAACAATTATATCGAATATATCTACGATGCAGCAGGGACCAAATTGGCACAGATGGTGCACCAGGAGTCCACGGATGCGGTTCCGGTTCCTTTGCCCGTGAAGACCACCTATTATATGGGTGAGTTTATCTATGAACAATTGGATTCCAGTCCCATAGACCTTCAACTGATCAACCACGAAGAAGGCCGGGTTGTGAAGGACGAACTGGGGGCCTGGGAATACCAGTACCACTTAAAGGATCATTTGGGGAATGTGCGGGTGACGTTTACCACGAAGGGGCCTGAAACAGTGGAGTACATGGCTACTATGGAGTTTGAAAACGCAGTTAAAGAAGAAGCAGAGTTTGTGAATGCAGACCAGAGGATCAATGGCCAGAGTATGACATCGAACACTACCCCAGATGGGAATTACAGTAATTATGCCGATTCAGGTAAGCCTGTTGGAGTAGGTATTATGTTGGAGGTTGCCAAAGGGGATGTTCTTGATATATCGGTGAATGCATATTATTCCAATGCCACCAGTGATTACAGTACATTAAACGCCATAGGCAGTGCCCTTGCGGCAGCTTTTGGGGGATTTCCGGGAGGAACGGCAGAGCAACAGGTACTGTACAACTCCCTGACAGGAGCCTTCGGTGCTTTAGGGGAAACAGCCAACTCCTTTCCTTCGGAGCCTGCCGCCTACCTGAATTACTATTTCTTTGATAAGGACATGG
Organism: Cyclobacteriaceae bacterium; assembly: GCA_029882725.1. Classification (GTDB taxonomy): domain Bacteria; phylum Bacteroidota; class Bacteroidia; order Cytophagales; family Cyclobacteriaceae; genus JAHEMU01. The sequence goes on along the minus strand of JAOUKG010000078.1, from coordinate 7,364 downwards.
CTTTTATAGAGGAGAACAGCGGTTACAGGCGGGTCAGCTATTTAGCCAACGGTAGCCCGGAATTCATTTCCCAACTCAAGACTGTGGACAACACAGGTTTTGTATATATTTTTGTGAGCAACCTATCCCCCTCCACAGGTGACGAGCGGGTATATTTTGATGATTTGGATGTGAAGCACACGAAAAATAGCAAGATAATGCAGCAGGACGATTACTATCCTTTTGGTCTGTCGTTCAACTCGTGGAAACGGAGTGGTTCACTCAAAAACAAACTCAACACCTTCCAAGACCAAGAACTCATCGAAGACTTAGATTTAGGGTGGGTACAATTCAAATGGCGAAACCATATGCCTGAAATTGGCAGGTTCTTTAATGTTGACCCGTTGGCAGAGAAGTATGTGTATAATAGTCCGTATGCGTTTAGTGAGAATAAAGTAATAAGTCATATTGAGTTGGAGGGGTTGGAGGCTCTTCATTTTAGGGATAAGGATGGTAACCATGTTTTAGAGAAGAATGTCGTAGTGTTATTAAAAAGAACGGATTATAAACCTGCAACTAATAAAAATTATACGGAGAAGCGTAACCAAAGAATTATTAGACAAACTAAAAGGTTAAACAAACAAAATACAGCTGATAATAAGGTTAAAATGCAAGAAGTTAAAGAGGAATTAAGTGCATATTTTAATGGAAGTGATGGGCATGCCCAAAATAAAAATAAGGAAAAGGTAATATTTAAATTTAATGTAAAAGGAATGAAAGTTGATGACCCAACAAATGCAACACGGACTATGGCTACCGAAAATGGAGAACAAGGTGTGATGGCGGCAGTTATTACTCAAAAAGAAACAAACGTTGCAACCACAAGTGGCAATTATGCAATAACCAGAGAGTCAGAAACGCCCGGCGCTATAGCACATGAAGTAGGGCATAGTTTAATGACAAGGGAAAAAGACGAGGAAAGTCGACCGGGGTCAAACTCACTTATGACTAGAGGTACAGGAGGAGTAGGTGGTCCTGTAAGTGGGAGTGAAGTTAACAAAATGCTAGAAGACTCTGTTGAAAAAGTAAACTAACTGTTATGAACTGGATATACTTTATATTCATATTTATACTTGTACCTATAATACCTTGTTATTCTCAATTAGAAGAGTCCTTTGTTGTTGTTGAAATAGAGTATAAAAGAAAGGGGTCAATGCACCCAATAGAAATTGATTATTATATTTTACTTATAAATGATTGGGAAGTTGAAGTTGAAAACCCATTTGTGCCACTTTATTTGTTTGGAATGAGCAAAGGTGATTTTAATGAATGTATAACCACAGATACAATTCAATTCTTTAATTACTTTGATGAAATAACAGATGATTATTGTGTTGAAAATGGTTTGTTGAACATAATTAAACAAAAAAGAATAAAGGTTCAAGAAATTAATAAATTCTGGAATAATAAACATAAAGAGGAAATTACAGTTTTTTTGACTCCAATTATAGGCTCATTTAAGTATTGTACAGGTTTTCATTATTTAAAGGGGGTTACAATGTTTGAGTCTGTAGCAATGCCACTATCTGGTTTTTCTTTTGATGAAAAGTTTTGGAAGTCTAAAGTAAGTAAAGAAATAGAGTTGTTTGATTTTTCAAAATTAGATTTAGTATTACTTAGTAAAATTCAGTAGCAAAAAGAACGACTACCTTTACAACGGAAGACCACCTACGCCAGTGGCTTCGGAGGTCGAAGGAGAAATGCAGGATGAACTGGATTTAGGTTGGATGCTCTGCCCACCGAAGTGTAACGCAGATAGGGACTATGGGGCGAGGATGTATGATGCGAGTGTGGGGAGGTGGCATGTGGTTGACCCAAGAGGAGATGAAAGAAATTGGTTAAGCCCATATCAGTATGTGCAGAACAATCCAATGTTGAGGGTTGATCCTGATGGGATGCTTGATGTCATTGATGTTGAGAAATCTACTGGTGAAATTACAGTCACAGAAGCAGAAGGAGATGATGTTGTAAGGTTAGTCGATAATGGTGAAGTTGTAGATAGTTATACATACGGAAGCAACGGTTCATTTCAGGAAGAAAATGTAGTTCAAGAAACTGAAAACGGAACTGTTGTTGTTAATACTTCACAAGATTCTGATAAAGCTGAAAACTTTTATCGTTTTGCTGCACAATCAGATGTTGAGTTCATGAAAGTAGATTACCAAAACTCAAATGGCACAATAGTTTCTTTGGTAGGTACATCACATGAAGAGAAAAGTGTCAGTACTGGACTTTTCAAACAGTATTCAGAAGTTTTTTACAAATACGGATATACAATTGATAAAATATCTCACTCACATACTGGCGGGAATCCTATCCCAAGCGGACATTAAGGTTATCGAATTGGTAGTCCAAACAATTTAATGCCAGTCCCCGATGATACAGAAGGGGATGCAGAAGTAGCAAGAAACTATGAAGGTATATGCCATGAGGTTTATAACCCGAGGACTGGCTCTACAACTTCTTATGATGGAAAATCAAGGGCTGTTATACATTACCCACCAATTAGAATGACAAAATGAAATGGATTATTATAATTTTATTGCCCACACTTTCTTGCACAAGTATTGAGAGGCAGCAGCCTCTTGAATCATTGGAATGTTTACTTGATGTATACCTTGAAAGTTTAAAAAGCTATGAGCCTGAGGTAGTTCGTATAAGTTATGTCGATGGATGGACGGATAGTACAGCAATTGTTAGGATACTGAGTTATGATAGTGAAGAATTATTATCTGGCAATTTCTTATCAGCACGTTATAGGGGGATAAAACTATTATTAAGTCTTGGGTTACTGGATTCTGGAAACATATATCAATCCAACAATATTGAATTTCCAATTCCAAATAATCTTAATTGGCAAGAAGTCACGTTATCGGATGAGTTAGATAAAAAAAAAGACTTATTCATTGAGTTTGATGAAGTTCAGTTTACTCATCAAAGGACACTTAAGTGTATAAGAGAAGTAATAATGGGGGAGGAATTTAGGAATTTATTAAAGACAGACTGTCAATTATGTGATTAAATTAATTTCACTACACCCCCCCGATTCCACACCAACCCCAACATCAGGGAATATCCTCCAAGGGAGTGCTGTGGACACAGGGGTTTGGGGGCAATGTGGTTCTTTTCCTCACCCCCGTTCAATTTTTCTGTGTTTATTTTTTATCGGTGAAATTGAACTTCCCCTCTCCATTTCAAATCTTTATTCTCTATCTAAATCATAATCTCAATCAACAGATTTGAATAGAGAGGGGTGACTGTATCTGGTCATATTATAGGTTTTCGAAGGTTTGTGCTGTTAAGTTCGTTCTGTGTATCTGATTTTCTAGGCGTCAACATCTTATTTCTCATTCTCAATCATAATCTCTATCCTAAAATTGCCATCCAGAAAGTCTTCCATGAACAAGTAATCTGTGTATATCAGTGAAATCAGTGGTTAAACCTATAAATCCAGAAGTTCATTCAAAACGATGAAAGAAGAAGAACAGATACCCTTAATCGGGAGTCATCCCTCTTGGTTGAGGCACGAAAATGTAGAGGGTATGAGGGTGAGGAAAAGCATGCGAGACAGCAACTACTACACACCCAAAACACAATGGCAGGGAGTGGTGTAAATAGCAAATTAAATTTCACCAAATTTTCGCAATTAACTTTCCCCACTTTTGGTTAAATTTTTTTCGTTGAAAATGGTTTTTCTGTTCTCCGTTCTAAAACTTTTTCCTTCTGGTTTTTCATCACATCGAAAGAGCAGCAACAATACAAAGAATCAGTTTTGCTTTTTAAGTTCGGGGCTAAGAAATTGTAATAGAGGTATATACCAGTAGTGAAAGAGAAGGTGGTTTTTAACTTCGATTTCTGTTTACTCCTCATTGTCTGAACGGGGATTTGATGGGATTTTTTTGAGCATAATGAGATTTACAGTTACCTCTACTTGGGTTTTCACCAGAATCATTATCTTTAATGCTGAATGAATACGCAATCTAATTAGCATATAAGTATAAGTAATTTTGGGCTGACGTTCAATTCAAGGCAGAGACAAGGGAGCAAGAAAAACAAACTCAACACCTTCCAAGACCAAGAGAAAATCGAAGACCTTGATTTAGGATGGATACAGTTCAAATGGAGAAACCATATGCCAGAGATTGGAAGGTTCTTTAATGTAGACCCGTTGGCGGATAAGTATGTTTATAACAGTCCGTATGCTTTTAGTGAGAATAAAGTGACGAGTCATGTAGAATTGGAGGGGTTGGAGAGTTATAAAGTTACAAATTACAGTAAAGTTCAAACAGAAAAGCTACAGAAACAGTTTGATGAAAAAACTAAAACTAAAGAAGGTGGTGTCGATAAATCGGAAACGGCAAAAATGAATAAGACACTAAATGAGATAAATAGAATCACATTTTATGGAATGGAAAACGGATTTTCTGACGATTATATGTCAGGAAGATTAGAGGAAAGTGGGATTGATGTGCCAGATAAAATAAAGGATGGAGAAGCAACAGTTACTTTGGAATTGATTGACCCTGATGCAGAATTTTCAGTTGAATTTCAGGGTGTGATTGAAAATGATGAAGGAAATTTAAGCATTGAAACATTGGGTGAAGTGAATTCTGAAGATTCAGAAAAAAATACTGATTGGGGAGCAGTAGGAGAAACAGTAGGAGGAATAATAATTGATATTTATTTCTTTATTCAAATGCCATTAGAAATTTTCCCGATTTTTCTACCGCCTGAACCAAATTCAACACCTACAGAACCACAATTAAATTAATGAGTTATATCCAAATGCTATTTTTAGGATTGTCAGCTATAGTTACAGGCAGTCTTATTATAAGATATTTAAGAAAAAATAACCTTGATAAAAATTATAAGTTTTTTTCTACTGGCTTATTTGGAAAAAAGTTGCTGGCATATATGCTTATAATTTTAGGTTTATTTTTAACGGTATTATCTTTAATGTTATTAAGTGGTTTTATTAATTGAGAAAATCTTCCTCGTCAACCACCCTACATCAGATTCCACCCAACCCCAACGTCAGGGAATCTCCTCCAAGGGAGTCTGAGGACACAGGGTTTTGGGGGCAGCATGAAACAGCATAGAGTGTGAGCATACAGCATAGAGGGGTTGAAAACTGTATGCTCTATGCTCAAAACTGTTGCTGTTCTACCTCACCCGTACCATTGAAGTTCATTCTGTGGTCAGTTTGTTTTTCTGTTTTTCAATCAATTTTCAGGGCGTAAACATCTTATTTCTCAATCTTCATCATAATCTTTATCTGAAAATACCATCCATTCCGAAAAATCCTACAATCCGTTAATCCGAATACAGACATTTAGCCATCCAGAAAGTCCATTCAAAGAGATGAAAGAAGAAAGCCAGATATCCGAACTTACTTGCACGCCCCCTTCTCCTGCCACAGGAGAAGGGTGTCCGAAGGACGGGATGAGGTAGGGAAGTACTGGCAGATAAACTATTCACCACCTGTACCCTTCACCAAAAAAACTCGCCATTCGCAACTCCGCCAATCGCCAATCACTAATCTTCTGTCCTCCAAGGGAGTTCTACGGACACAGGGGTTTGGAGGTAGCAGTTCTTTTCCTCACCCCCATTCAATTTTTCTGTGTTTATTTTTTATCGGTAAAATTGAACTTCCCCTCTCCATTTCAAATCTTTATTCTCTATCTAAATCATAATCTCAATCAACAAATTTGAATAGAGAGGGGTGACTGAACCTACTTATTTTGGGGGTTTTTGAAGGTTTGTGCTGTTAATTTTGGATGTTTGTTTTTGATTTTCTGAGCGTCAACATCTTATTTCTCATTCTCAATCATAATCTCTATCCTAAAATTGCCACAGAGAAAATGTCGTGTCCTAAAATAGGTTTACAAAAATCAATAAATATGAACAAAATCAAGAAAAAAAGTTAGAATCTTCTGGCAAACCCAGTGTTCCTCCCGCCCATCCCATCCCATTAATCCTAAAATCCTGTAAATCCTGATGCAGACAATTAGCCACGAAGAAATTCAAACGCAACGTATCGGTTTTTGTGGAATGAGGTGTGATTGCCTAATTTTCCTCTACCAGTTATCAATTATTCTATTTCAAATCCATTTCCCTTTTATTACATTTACCAATTCGTAAATTTTAATAAAATAACATGAAAAGAATATTCAGGATGTTTTCCCTTGTGCTGTTAGCCGGATTTGGTTTTTGTGCTTCTTCAGGGGATAATAATGAAGTCTCTGCTATTGCTCCAGCCGATTTACCGCTTGAAAGAATAAAACTTCCCGAAGGATTTAAAATAAGTGTGTATGCAGAAGTGCCCCTGGCACGCTCCATGGCACTGGCTCCCGATGGAACTCTTTTCGTCGGCTCCCGAAGTGGAAAAAATATTCACGCTGTACGCGATACCAACGGCGATATGAAAGGCGATCAGGTTATTAAAATTGGCGAAGGAATGAACACTCCCAATGGTGTGGCTTTCAAAGATGGCGATCTGTATGTTGCTGAAATCGACAGGATATTAAAATACCCATCTATTCTTTCCAAACTCGAAAACCCGGGAAAACCTGAAGTAGTTTTCGACGGTTACCCTTCAGATAAACACCACGGTTGGAAGTACATCGCTTTTGGGCCTGATGGTTTATTGTATGTGCCTGTTGGAGCTCCCTGCAATATTTGTGAAAAAGATAATAAAGTATATGCTTCAATTACTCGTTTGGATGTTAAAACAAAAAAAATGGAAGTATATGCCAGTGGTGTCCGAAATTCTGTAGGATTTACCTGGGAACCTAAAACAAATGCTCTGTGGTTTACCGACAACGGAAGAGATATGTTGGGTGATGATATACCGTCTTGTGAATTGAATAAAGCTGAGAAACCCGGGTTGCATTTTGGGTTTCCATATTGTCATGAAGGAAGTATTAAAGACCCTGAGTTTGGTGATAAATATCCTTGCAGCAAATTTGTTGCCCCACAACAAAAGTTGGGGGCACACGTAGCCCCGTTGGGTTTGAAATTTTATACCGGAAGTATGTTTCCCGCAGAATACAAAAATCAAATTATTGTAGCCGAACATGGTTCCTGGAACCGATCCAAGAAAAGTGGATATCAGTTAAGTCTGGTAAACATCAAAAACGGAAAAGCCACCGGAAAGACTACTTTTGCCAGCGGATGGTTAAATAATGACGATCAAACAAATTTTGGCCGCCCGGTCGATGTACTGCAAATGCCCGACGGGTCCCTGTTAGTATCCGACGATTACGCCGGCGTGATCTATCGCATCACATACAAAAAATAATACGTAGGGGCAGGCCTTGCGTCTG
>JAOUKG010000079.1 GCA_029882725.1 Cyclobacteriaceae bacterium | reverse complement strand
CCATCGGTAGGGGCAAAGGGGGGATAACCTCCCGTTGAAAATGTGATTTCTGCAGAAGTGCCCGGGTAATTGTTCTTTACTATTTCCTGCATAATTCTCTTGGTTTTTTCAACCTGTTCCGGATTTATGGCTCTTAAATCTCCTTTTACAATTACATCTTCAGCCACAACATTGGTTTTTCCATAGGCCTTTCCTCCGGCCATAACTGATTCGGGTTCCACTACAGTTCCTCCTAAAATAAAACCAGGATTGAATGTGAGGTTTTCCTCTTTCGAAAGTTGTAAATAAAACTCGTTGAGTATTCTGGAAGCTTCGTATATGGCTCCTACACCCACTTTTTCAGTGAAAATTTGAGAACTGTGTGCCGGATTTCCTTTCACTTTAAGTGTCCAACCCATGGAGCCTCTTCTGGCTACAATCATAGTTTCATGTTTACCATCAGCATTTTCAAATCCCAAGGCATAATCGGCTCTTTCAGCAGCCTCTTTGAGTGCTTTTTTCGACAATTCTATGGGACTACCACTTTTTTCTTCATCGCCGGTCATAACAACCTCTATGTTCATGTTTTTTAATACGCCGGCTTCTTTTAATGCCCTGAGTGTAAGTAAAATAATTACATCACCGCCCTTCATATCAGAGACTCCGGGGCCTTTCATGATGGAATCGTTCAACATCGTATATTGTTGGAAAGGATTTTCGGGTTCGAAAACAGTATCTAAATGACCAATCATAAGGATTTTTGGGCCTTTTCCTCCTTCATGGGTGGCTACCACATGACCAGCACGATTCCAGGCATCTCCTGGTACCCATTTGGCATCCAATCCAAGTTCGGTAAGTTCTTTAATAAAAATTTCACCTACTTTTTTTACCCCTTCAAAATTCATTGTGCCACTATTGATATTTACTACTTTGTTAAGGAGTTCCACCGATTGGCCATTGTATTTATCTACCGCTGCAACTATCTTTTTTTCAGTTCGACTTTGTGCAAAAACGGATGACAGGCAAAATATAAACAGGAGGGAGGAGATAATTTTTTTCATCGTTGATTAAGATTGATTGTTTTTAATAGTTTGTTTCTATTCGTTTTTAAAAAATAAACTTACCTGAAATAGGCCGATATTACTGGTCGCCCCGGGGAAGTTATTGGTAATTCCGCCGTAAAGGTACATTTGTATTGCAAAAACACTATCCTTCTGATGGTATTTCTGCCATAAAAGGTTGATGATAATACCTTTTTCCTGATGCTTTGTAGAGCGCATTTGCCAGTGCACTTAGTGCAGGTGGAAATGTTGGTTCACCCATGCCTGTAGGATCCAGATCATTTTGCGCAAAATGGACATCAATGGATTTGGGAGCTTCACCATGACGAATCATGCGGTAATTATGAAAATTGTTTTTTTCGGGCACGCCCTCTTTAAACGTCATAGCACCAAATAAGGCATTGCCAATACCGTCAACAATAGCCCCTTCGGCAAGATTGGTAGCCGCATCCGGATTAACAACTATTCCACAATCTACGGCACAACATACTCTTTCAATTACAGGTTTATCCTTTTCAAGGGTTAGATCTATAACCTGTGCAACGTAACTATTATGACAAAAGTAGGCTGAGACTCCCCGGTGAACACCTGTTACCGGGCTATTCCAATCCGACTTTTCCCGAACAAGTTGTAATACACCTGCGTAACGGCCGGGATCATAATCGTTATTTTCCCCAACAGGGTTTTTAGCAGCACGATCCAAAAGCTCTAGACGAAATTCAATCGGGTCTTTTCCTGCTGCTTCTGCCACTTCATCCAAAAAAGATTGTTCAACAGCACCCATGAAATTTGATCTTGGTGCCCTGAATGATCCTGTAGTAAGATTTGAATTTATTGTCCATTCTTCTGCCAGATAATTATCTACCGCCCCGGCTGGAAAACGATTTTCTTCCAACGGACTTTCGGGAATTCCACCGGCCTTTACATGAAATGCAATAAGATTATTTTGCTCGTCCAAAGCGGCTCTATAAGTAGCACTGTATGCCGGACGGTAAATTCCGGAGGTCATATCGTCTTCACGTGAATAAATGAGTTTCACAGGTGCTTCCACTTTTTGCGAAATAAGGGCCGCCTCCAGCAAGAAGTGAGCGTATGATCTTCGTCCGAAGCCACCACCAAGACGTGTCATTTGAATATCTATTTTCTCAACAGGCATTCCAAGTCGGGCTGCCAGGGTTTTTTCAGTAAGTTCAGGTTTTTGCAATGGACCCGCAAGTTCTGCTTTTTCCGGAGTTACATGCGCAAAAAAGTTCATCGGTTCCATACAATTGTGGGCGAGAAAAGGAGCGGTGTAAGTGCGTTCAATAATTTGTGCTGCATTCTTAAAGGCTTCTTCCGGATTTCCATCTTTTCGGGCTACCGTTACCTGTTTGTCCTTCATCTCAGCCATTTTGGATAGGTGAGTGGCTGTGCTTTCAAGCCCGGAGGGTATGGTTATTGTTTGTTTTTGGCCAAAGGCATCGCGGGAAATTGTGTGTTCAGAAAAGGGTTCCCATTCAATTTTAAGTTCTTTTTTTGCGTTCATCACCTCCCAGGTACCTGTACCAATTACGGCAACCACTTCAGGAAAAGTACATGTATCGAAAAACAATCGCTCATAATCATCTTCCATGGATTTTACAGTAAAGATGTCCTTGATTCCCGGCATGGCTCTGGCGGCGGTATCGTCTACCGATTTTAGTTTCATGCCAAATGCAGGAGGGTGAACAATCATAGCGTAGAGCATACCTTCCCTATAAATATCCATTCCGAAAAGAGGCTTTCCTGTTACTATTTTTTTCCCATCTACATTTTTTTGGGAGGTACCTATAATTTTAAAATCTTTTTTGTCCTTCAGTTTCACTTCTTCAGGAACTTCAATTTTAGCTGCTGCAGAAGCCATTTCACCATAACCTGCCGATTTGCCACTGTTTTTATGATACAACACTCCACCCGCGGTGGTAATTTCTTCCGCAGATACTTGCCAGGTTTGTGCCGCTGCCTCCCGAAGCATTTGTCGAGCAGTTGCTCCCGCCATTCTTAATGTTTTCCATCCCTGGCGAATGGCCTGACTACCACCAATAAATTGACGAGAAAATGCAGCCGTGTTTAAAGGGGCTTGTTCCACAATTACATTTTCCCAGGCCACGTCCAGCTCTTCGGCTACAATCATGGGCATAGAAGTTTTTACATTCTGTCCACCTTCCGGGTTTGGCGACATAATGCTCACCACACCATTCTCTCCAATTTTTAGATATCCATTAAGTTCAAACCACTCTTTTGGCAATGCCTGAACTTCCTTTTCAGTTTTGGCAGTACATGAGAGCAGACTGTTAAATCCTAACATCAAGCCTCCACTGCTCAGTACAGATACTTTTAAGAAAGACCTTCTGCCCAGGGATGTTTTTATACTTGTCATGGGGTGTTTTTATATTAAAAAAAATGGTTTAAATAGAATTGGAGGCTGATTTAATAGCCGCTTTAATACGAACGTAAGCGCCGCACCTGCAAAGATTTCCATTCATGGCAGAATCAATTTCTTCATCAGTGGGTTTCGGATTTCTTTCCAACAATGAAACGGCACTCATTATTTGGCCAGCCTGGCAATAGCCGCATTGAGGAACATCGTACTCCAGCCAGGCCTTCTGAATGGGATGATCACCATTTTCTGAAAGCCCTTCGATGGTAGTGATTTTCTTGTTTTCGACCACAGAAACAGCGAGTTGACAAGATCGAACTGCATCACCATCCAACAAAATGGTGCAGGCTCCGCATTGTGCAATTCCACATCCGTACTTGGTTCCTGAAAGATTCAGTTTATCGCGAAGTACCCAAAGCAGGGGAGTTTTGGGGTCTGCATCAACTACATATTTATTTCCATTAATGCTTAGGTTTATAGTTGCCATGGGTTTGTATTTTATTCCACAATTTATAATATACAAGGATAAGGATTATAGCAAAGAATTACAAAGGATAATCATTGGACACAATAACTTCCTCATTTCTTCTATTTAACTGGGTTTTGTGTTAAATTGATCCCTATTATGTTTAAAATATACTAACATGCCTACATTCTCATTAAACATCAACGGTAAGGATTATTCTATAGATGCTGAACCGGAAATGCCTTTGCTTTGGGCCATACGCGATTATGCCGGGTTAACGGGTACTAAGTTCAGTTGTGGTATTGCACAGTGCGGTGCTTGTATTGTGCATATCGATGGTGCTCCTGTAAAGTCTTGCTCATTTCCTCTTTCGGCTGTAGCCGGAAAAAGAATCACCACCATTGAAGGCCTTTCCGAAAACAACGACCACCCTGTGCAAGTAGCCTGGATAGAAGAACAAGTACCCCAGTGCGGGTATTGTCAGTCGGGGCAAATCATGGCGGCAGTAGCTCTGTTGGATCAAAATCCAAACCCTTCCGATGAAGAAATTGACATGGCCATGACGGGTGTTTTATGCCGTTGTGGAACCTACCCCCGAATAAAAAAAGCCATTCGTAAAGCCTCTAAATTATCCTGACCATGAACTTTGAATTACCTGCATTAAACCGTCGTGATTTTGTTAAATTGATTTCCCTCTCCGGTACCGCATTGGTTATTGGCTGTGTGCCTAATGGTCAGGGGAACGAGGAAATAAAGAAAATTAACCTGAGTAAAGATTTTGATGTTAACCAATTTATTGTAATAAATAAGGAGGGGGGAATCATTCTCTTTAATCACCGGCCGGAAATGGGTCAGGGTACTTTTCAGTCTATACCTATGATTTTGGCCGAAGAACTTGAAGTAGATATCAGTTCAGTGGAAATCAGGCCGTCGGAGGCCAACCGTGATTTGTATGGATCGCAAATGGTGGTGGGCAGTAGAAGTATCCAGACTGAGTACATGAATTTGCGAAAAATGGGAGCAGCAGCGCGGGAAGTTTTTATTGAAGCTGCAGCCAACAGGTGGCAGGTTCCGAAGGAAAATTGTCGGGCCGAAAATGGAATGGTAGTTCACGATGATCATCAGGCTTCGTATGCCGAATTGGTTGAAGATGCGTCTAAACTACCCTTGTCGGCAGATCCTATTTTAAAAGACCACAAGGATTTCAAAATTATTGGTACTTCTGTGGCCAGAAGAGATATCCCCTCCAAGACAAACGGTTCTGCCATTTTTGGAATGGACATTACGGTACCAGATATGCTTTATGCGTCCATTGAAAGGTCGGCTGTTTTTCTGGGAACAGTGGTCTCGTTTAATGAAGATGAATTACTGAAAATGCCCGGAGTTCAGCATGTTTTTAAGACACAAAGAACGGTGTACGGAAGAGAACGACATGGAGTGGCCGTGTTGGCAAACACCTACTGGCAAGCATTGCAAGCCAGAAAGGCTTTGAAAATTGTTTGGGATGATAAAGGGCTGGAGAAAAACACAACAGAAAGTATATTGAATACTTATAAACTGGAAGCCAGGAAACCGGGAGTTGAACTTTTCAAAAATGGGGATTCCAACAAATTATTAGGGAGTAAGGACATCATCTCTGAAGAATACATAACCCCTTATCAAAGTCATGTACCCATGGAACCCATGAACGCCATTGTCAGGGTGGCAAACGGGGAGGCTGAATTTTGGGGTTCTACTCAGAATCCTAATGGTATCAGGGAACACATTGCCCAACAAGCCGGAATTGAAGATCCGTATAAAGTGAAAATAAATTATACGTATATGGGGGGAGGTTTTGGTCGTCGTTCAATGACCGATGTGGTGGAAGAAGCCACAGACCTTTCCATTAAATCGGGCAAAGCGGTGAAAGTAATTTGGACCCGTGAAGATGATATGACACAGGGACCTTTCAGAGCCGCTTCATTTAATGTGTTAAAGGGTAAACTTGATTCAGAAGGGAATATTGAGGCGTTGGAACATAAAGTAGTAGCCCAGGAAATCCAAAATCAAACCGGGGACAACATGGAAGCAGGCGGGCAGCTGATGGGAGGAATTAACATCGATTACACCATTCCTCATTTTACCGTAAAGGGTGTTCTGCAGAAGAATTATGTGCCTATTTCCTATTGGAGGGCCGTATATCACAGTACCAATCCTTTTGCACACGAAAGTTTTATTGACGAACTGGCTCATAAAACAGGTAAAGACCCCGCACAATACAGGTTGGATATGCTACCGGAAGACAATCGGTTTACGGAGGTATTGAAAAGAGTAATGGAGGAAGCTCATTGGAGTGAAAAGAAAGAAGGAATTGGAAAAGGAATTGCTATTTGCGAAAGATCAGGGGCTTATTTTGCCATGATAGTGGAAGTTATAAAAGGTGAAAAAGGAATAAAGCCCATTAAAATTACTACGGCTGTAGATGTGGGGACTTGTATCAATCCTGATACAGTGAAAGCACAGACGGAAGGATCTATTGTGATGGGACTAACTGCAGCGATTAAAAGTGGTCTGGAAATAGAAAACGGTCGTATAAAGCAGCAAAATTTTGATACTTATAAGTTACTGGAACTTTCGGAAACCCCCGAAATAGTGACCGTGGTAATGAAAAACACCTTGCCCCCCGATGGAGCCGGTGAGGCCGGGCTGCCTACAGTTGCTCCGGCATTGGCCAATGCTATTTTTGATTTGACTGGTAAAAGGTTGAGGCGCTTGCCTATGGATTTAAATGAGGTTTAGCTGATCCCTACCTTTCAATTTTCAAAAATTCCAAATCCTGAGATTTATCTTTTCCCATAGCCATATCGGAAAGCACCTCACCCAGAGCAGGTACAAACTTAAAACCATGACCACTAAAACCGGTAGCTACCACAATTTGTCGGTTGGAGTCGGGTAAAAAGTCGATGATGAAATGCCCGTCGTTGGAGTTGGTATAATAACAATGTTGGGTATATACGGGGGTAAGTTGAACCTCATTAAAATAGGAGAGAATGGTTTCTTTATACTCAGAGATATCGGTATTAAGTCCTGCCTGACTTTCCAATGGATTTTTCAAAACATCGGCAGGCACTGATGCGGGATGATGATGAGCCATTTTAAACCATAACTCATTGCCAGAATGTTGAGTGCAGATAGGAGGGAAGCCGTAAAAAGGTCCATTTCCCTTTGGGTGGGAAAACATCCAGCAAGGGTATTTCTGTAAATCAATTTCAGGTCTTGAAAATTGAGCTTTAAACCAAAAAATAGATTGTTTTGTCACCACTAATTCTAGTAAGGGAAGTTTTAATAATTGAATATAGGCCCCCGCTGTTACAATTACTTTTTGTGCCTTTATCCATTGGTTATTTTCTATTTCGACATATACAAACCCATCATTTGTCTGCTCAATTTGGGTAACAGGTGTGCTTTTAAGAATACGGGCTCCATTGTCTTCTGCTAATTTCAAATAGGTTTCTATGGTTTTTTCCGGTAATACATAACCGGCATCGGGCTCAAACCAGGCTTCCTGATTTTCTTCCTTTTTAAAAAAAGGGAAATCGTTTGGCATGTCTACCTCCTGAAGTTCAATGGCGTGTTTTTTGGAAGAACTTTTTATACCCATGATGATTTCATCGTTTGCCTGACCTGTGTACAAAAGCCCCGACCGAAAGCGTAGCTGATGGTTTGTTGTTTTTTCCAGAGTATCCCAACCGTTATAGGCTTTTTCCAATAAGGGCACATAATTTTCATGCTCATAATAGGATTTTCTATAGATTCTTGAATTTCCTCCATGAGAACCTTGCGTATGGGGTGGATCATATCGATCGATACCCATTACAGATTTGTTGTTTTTAGCCAAATGATACAGGGTGGAAGAACCCACGGATCCTAAACCAATTACGAGATAATTTGTTATAAAAGAAATATTCATTTATTGAGAACCAAAATTGTGTTTAATCGATTAATCTAACCAATTTTGGTCAAAAATAAATAGGATATCTTTTGTATAAAATTACTAAAGATTAAATTTCACTATTATTCATTTATCCAATATTATGAAAACTACACAAAGTATTTACGATTTCTCGATCAAAGCGCTAAACAGTGAAGAATTGATTGATTTGAGTAAGTATAAAGGAAAAAAGCTCTTGATTGTAAATGTAGCTTCAAAATGTGGATTTACACCTCAATATGCAGATTTGCAGGCACTCTATGAAAAATACAACGACAAGCTTGAAATCATTGGTTGCCCCAGTAATCAATTTTTAATGCAGGAGCCGGGTACTGAATTGGCCATCGCTAATTTTTGCACTACAAACTACGGTGTTACCTTTCCATTAACTACAAAAGTACGTGTAAAAGGTATGAATAAGCACCCCTTGTATGAATGGTTGACCAAGAAGAAACTGAACGGAAAAGCCAATTACAGTATATCATGGAATTTCAATAAATTCCTGATTAGTGAAGACGGAAATATTATTGAATATTACGGTTCCAGGGTAAATCCGTTGGATGAAAAAATCACTGTACATCTCGATAATTGATTGAAATCTATTAAATGATGAATAATTGTTGTAATTTTAGATT
>JAOUKG010000846.1 GCA_029882725.1 Cyclobacteriaceae bacterium | reverse complement strand
GGCAATATATTCGTGAATAACAGGTAATTCTTTAGAGAAAAACCATACCATGGGGTGAAACCAAAAGAAGGCCTGGATAACTTTATTTAGTACAATATCCAAACTATGTAACTGTTCAGCGTGAACTTCCTCATGTGCAAGTATTTGAATATTTTCTGTTTCGGAAAGTTTCGGGTTTTTGCTGAAAAAAATCAAATTCATAAAACTAAAAGGCGGTTGTGAGACTTTCAGATCAATGATTTTTATATTTCTTTTTAATGGGGTAATCGTTGAAGACTTTTTGAATACTATATATATAGCCCGGACTTGGATAAAAAGGTGAATTAAAATGCCTAGAGTTACGGAAAAGTATATAAACAATAGTATGTTTTGGAAAGAGAAGAGAGTTTCATAGCTAGGGGAATTTTGCCAATTGATAACAATTTCGGGAAAAAATACAGGCATTTCGTAAATGGCGTATTCCTGTGAACCCAATTCTTGACTACTAAAGAATGAAAAGGAAGGGAAAGACAAAAGAGGAACGAAAAGGGAAAGAACCATTCCGCTCAAAATAAAAAATCGTCGAAGGTTTAGCTGATGATCATTCCGGAAGAATATCCAATAAACAATACCCGAGATCAGAAGCAGAGCCGAGCTTTCGATAAAATAATTTATTATAGAGTTCATCTTATTTTTCCTTTATATCTTTTTTTATATGTTTCATTAATTCCTCAATTTCTAAAACGGATAAGCTTTTTTCTCTGGCAAAGAATGATACCAATTCTTTGAAGGAACCACTGAAATATCGTCCCATGAAATTTTCCAGGTAAAAACTGGAATACACCGATTTCGGTACCGCCGGTAAGTATAGATGGGTCTTTCCCATGGTTTTATATTTCACAAAACCTTTTTTCACAAGAATTCTCACTATCGTACTTACTGTGTTATATGCCGGTTTTGGGTCGGGTAACTGTTCGATAATATCCTTCACAACAGCTTTTTCCAAAGTCCAGAGTACTTGCATGATTTCATCTTCAGCCCGGGTAAGTTCTTTTAATTTGTTCTTCATAACAATCAAAACTAAATCTTTAGTTTGAACATTCCAAGTGTTTAACTAAATATTTAGTTTTAAAGAATTTAATAAATGAAGAAATAGAAATGATGCCGAAGGGTTGGGGATTTTGGAGTGTATAGAGAAATAGTAAGTAGATATTCTGAATTTTATTTTCAGTATATATTGTATGGACGCCATATATGTAATGATTATCTGTTTTCCTACCATTTGGACTAAACATAGTCCTCCTGTGAAAAGGTTTTTGTTTTCACCATTATTATTCTACAGATTATGGCCGCTAAATAAGTAACCATGAGAAATTTTATTGTACTGTTATTTTTATTTTCTTTTATTTTTCCAAATCAACTATTTTCCCAGAACCCGAATGAAACCACTTATATGGTTTTTGACTATATGAAAATTGAACCAGGCAAGGATCAGGATTATTTGGAGTTGGAAAGGGCCTGGAAAAAGATCAATAAGGCTAAAGTAACTGAGGGTATATTGGCTGATTGGTCTTTGTACAAAGCCGTTTCTCCTTCAGGAAACCTCTCTGAGTACAATTACATTACGGTTAATTTATTGAAAGGTGAAAAGAAACTAGCTTCTTATCTGGAAGGGAATGATATGCCCAAAAATTGGCAATCGCTTGTTACGAAAAAAGAGCTGGAATTGGTAAATAAGACAGTAGAGATTAGAGTAAAGGTAAAATCTGAAGTTTGGTATTATGTTGATGGTTATTTTGAAAAGGATTGGACCAAAAATTCCAATGTTTTTGTGCTTAATTATATGAAAACAAAACCCGGAAGGTCTGTTTCTGAGCATACACAAGTGGAGAGGGATATATGGCTGCCCGTTCATGAAGCCAGGGTAAAAGGAAAATCAATGACAGGTTGGGGGGTTTATAATATGATGTTGCCTTTTGGCTCTGAAAGGGAATATCAGTGCGCTACACTGGATGCTTATTTGGATATGGAGCAGTTTTTAACTTCTGAATATGCGAAATATTTTGCCCAAGTATATCCCGATCAAGATTTAAATGAATTGTTTTCCAGAACAGCCGAGGTTGTGGAGATCAATAAGGGGC
>JAOUKG010000845.1 GCA_029882725.1 Cyclobacteriaceae bacterium | reverse complement strand
ACCTGTTTCAATTGACGGCAAAAAAATGAATGCTGTTGAGTTGATCCAACAATTGCATACTATGGCTTCTGCTTATGCAATTGGAAGAGATGTACATGTTGGGGACACTATTATAGGTATAAAAGGACGTGTAGGGTTTGAAGCTCCGGCCCCTTTAATATTGATAAAATCTCACCAACTACTCGAGAAACATATTCTCACCAAATGGCAACAGTATTGGAAAGATCAAATTGGAACCTGGTATGGCATGCAGGTACATGAAGGTCAGTTTATGGAACCGGTATTGCGAAATATGGAAAAAATGCTCGAAGATTCTCAGGATCGTGTAACTGGAAGTGTTTTCGTTAAATTATCCCCCTATCGTTTTTCATTGGAGGGTATTGAATCGAAATACGATATGATGCAGTCTCGTTTTGGTAGTTATGGCGAAATGAATACGGGATGGACAGGGGAAGATGTAAAATCTTTTACAAAAATTTTAGGGAATGCCACCCGAATTTATCATTCAACAGGAAAAGATGAAAATTAAAGTAGGAATAATGGGCGGTGCCGGATATACTGCAGGAGAACTTCTGAGGTTATTGGTACGTCATCCTAATGTAGATATCACATTTGTTCAAAGTAACAGCCAGGTGGGGAAATTCTTGTATGAATTACACACCGATTTGTTGGGCGAAACGGAGCAAAAGTTTGTAAATGAACCCGACTTCTCCGTAGATCTGATTTACATATGTTCGGGTCATGGTAAAACAGGGGAATTTCTTGATAAATACCCCGAAGCAGGAGATAAAAAAATCATCGACCTGAGTAATGATTTTAGAATGGACCGCAAGGAGGGAGGCTTTATTTATGGGCTTCCTGAGGTTTATAAAAATGAAATTAGCAAGGCCGATAAAATAGCCAACCCCGGTTGTTTTGCCACGACCATTCAATTGGGGTTGTTGCCTTTAGCGAAAGCAGGTAAGCTGAATGGTGAGATTCATGTAAATGCAATTACAGGTTCTACAGGTGCGGGAGTAGGATTGTCTGCCACTTCGCACTTTAGCTGGAGACATTCCAATATTAGCGTATACAAGCCGTTCGGACACCAACATCTCGAGGAAATCCAGATGACTCTGAAGTATCTGCACAAAACAGAGACAGGATTTCTTAATTTCATTCCCGTAAGGGGAAACTTTACCCGTGGAATTTTTGCTAGTATCTACACCAATTTCGAAGGAACTACAGCAAAAGCCAGGGAGCTTTTTAAAGACTTTTATCGACAGGCTCCTTTCGTATTTGTGACCGATGTAAACCCTGATTTAAAACAGGTAGTAAATACCAATAAATGTGTTCTGTTTGTTGAAGTGCACAATGGGAAGCTACTAATTTTGAGCATGCTTGATAATTTATTGAAAGGGGCATCAGGTCAGGCTGTGCAAAACATGAACATCATGTTTGGCTTGGAGGAAAAAACAGGCCTTGATTTAAAGGCTATAGGATTTTAAAAGAGGTTAAAATGAAAAAAGTTACAATAATTGGTGCCGGAAATTTAGGTACAGCCCTGGCTAGGGGAATGCAAAAATCAGGACAATATGAAGTTTGTATTACAGGTAGAAAGGCCATTAAACTGGAAAAATTTAAAAGTGAAGGCATTTCAGTGGCAGTAGACAACAGAGCGGCCATAATGGGTGCCGATTATGTGGTTTTTTGTCTTCAACCCACACAATTAATGCCTGAATTGAAGAAATTATCTGATGTGTTCACCAAAAATCAGGTAGTTATTTCAACTGCAACCGGCGTTCCAATTAGTGAGATGGCAGAGGTTTTGGCTCCTGAAATTAGTTTGGTGAGGAGTATGCCTAATACGGCCGCGGCTATTGGTCGTTCCATGACCTGTCTTGCGACCGAAAATGCAACGGAAGAGGAGATGAAAGAAGTTCAGGCTTTATTTGAATGCATTGGAGCTACATTGGCAATTGATGAACAATTGATGCAGGCTGCAACTGTACTAGGAGCCAGCGGTATTGCTTTTTTTCTAAGGTACATTCGTGCCGCTACTCAGGGCGGAATTCAGATGGGCTTTCACCCTCATGAAGCCCAATTTATTGCCGTACAAACAGCATTGGGTGCTGCAGGATTA
>JAOUKG010000844.1 GCA_029882725.1 Cyclobacteriaceae bacterium | reverse complement strand
ATGATTTGAATAGGGATGGTGTAGGTGATGTTCCTTTTCGCCCGGTGAGCCTTTTCTCCTATATAGTGAATAAAACTCCCGAATCGGTGATATTATTACGTAGTCTTTTTGTTGATTTACTCAACTACTCTGAAAAAGTAAGTCCGGTTTTTACACCTGACAATTTGATTGATGAAAAACCTAATATGAAACCCTTGAATGATTAAGATTAAAAAACTTTCGAAAAAATTTGGCAGCGTGGATGTGTTGAAAGGGGTCAATATGACCTTAAAACCTGGTCTTACGGCTATTTTAGGTCCCAATGCTTCTGGTAAAACCACTTTAATCAAATCTATTTTGGGGTTGGTTATTCCAGATAAGGGCGATATTCTTATCAATGATAAAGCCATTAATAAAAAGTGGAACCAAAAGAAAATTATCAGGTATTTACCTCAAATTGCAAAATTTCCTGACAATCTGACCGTCAATGAAATTTTTGCAATGATTCAGGATTTACGCAATGAAAAAGGAAAACCCGAATCTTTGGTAACTCAATTTGGTCTTACTGATTATTTGGACAAAAAATTGGGAAACCTTTCCGGAGGTACTCGGCAAAAAGTGAATCTTGTTCTCACTTTTATGTTTGATAGTGAAGTATTGATTCTGGATGAACCTACATCCGGGTTGGATCCAGTTTCCCAGTTAAGACTTAAAGAAATTATTATTGATGAAAAATTCAAAGGCAGGACTATAGTAATGACTACACACATTATGTCGTTGGTCGAAGAGCTTGCAGATGAAGTAGCCTTTTTACTTGAAGGGAAACTTTATTTTCAAGGTAGTATTGATGAAATAAAGAAAAAAGCGGAAAAGTCAGATTTGGAACACGCTATTGCACAGTTATTATCAGGACACAAATGAGAAAAATTATAAAATACAGCTTTTATGATTTGGCTAGAAGCCGATGGAGCTATGTATATTTAATGTTCTACCTATTGGTAGGATTTTTATTACTTTTTTTAAACGCAGGATTATCCAATGCCATTATTACCTTACTCAATATTGTATTGATATTAACGCCACTCATAGGAACGGTTTTTGGTGTAATGTATGTATATTCTTCGAGAGAGTTCACAGAATTATTATTGGCACAACCACTGAAAAGATCCACTATTTTTCTGGGGCAATATTTAGGCATTTCAATTAGTTTGAGTTTGAGTTTGTTTGTTGGGCTGGGCATCCCCTTTGTATTATATGGCCTTTTTCAGTCTGCAGAGATATTTAATTTCCTTATTTTATTATTTGCAGGTGTGGCTCTTACTTTCATTTTTGTAGCTATTTCATTCCTGATCTCCCTTAAATTCGACAATAAAATCAAAGGATTTGGATTGGCAATTCTTGCTTGGTTGTTTTTAGCTATTATGTACGACGGGTTATTTATAACCTTTATGGTATTATTTTCTGATTACCCGCTTGAAAAATATGCCCTTGCTGCTACTGTATTTAATCCTATTGATCTTTCCAGAATCCTAATTCTTTTGAAATTGGATATTTCAGCACTTCTTGGTTACACAGGAGCTGTTTTTAAGAGTTTTCTGGGCAATAGCTATGGTATGGTAATCTCTTTTTTATTTCTATTGCTTTGGGTGGTTTTGCCTCTTCTGTTCATCACAAAAACAGTGAATAAAAAGGATTTTTAGGTAGATAGGATTATGTTTGTATGGAAAATATTAAATAAAAAGCATATGTCCCGATTAAGTCTTTGGTTCGTTGGTATAGCCATCAGTTTTTCCATCAATTCTATGGCGCAATCTCCCGTACCTGTGGATGCACTTTATCTTAAAAATCTGGATAATTTTCATCGGGGAATGACTCGTTGGAAACTAAAGAACTTTGTGCCGCTTGTGGGTTTACATATTTTAAAAGAAGGAGATAACACGTTTGGAAGTGGATCTGGTAATGATATTGTACTAAACACACAAAATGCTCCTGAAGTAATTGGAACAATAACAAAAAAGGGTTCTGAATTAACATATACTGCCTTTGGCGAACTAAAACCTGAACTTGATGGTAATGTGGTTTCCAGAATTACTTACACATTTGATGACGATCATAATTCAGAAAAAATAAGAGATAAATTTATC
>JAOUKG010000842.1 GCA_029882725.1 Cyclobacteriaceae bacterium | reverse complement strand
TTATTTAATAGTTCAAGCCGCACAGATGGAGCTACTTTCATTGATTTTGGGGCAATTTATGGGTGTAGGTGTACTCGCTACAATTATACTTTTTCAACCTGAAATCAGAAAGTTTCTTTTGTTGGTGGGGCGAACTACTGATTTTAATAAAGACAGTTTTATCTCCAATTTTTTCAGATGGAAAAGAAAGGAGCAGGAAAGAGCCTACAATATTACACCTGTTGTTGAGGCGGTAAGAGCGTTGGGAGCTACCTGTACTGGTGCCCTCATAGTCTTTTCACGAGACACGCCACTTAAATTTTATGCAGAATCGGGAGATATAATAGATGCAGAGGTATCGAAAAGATTATTGCTATCCATTTTTGATAAGCACAGCCCCTTGCATGATGGGGCGGTAATTATGCATAAGGGCAGAATAAAGGCGGCCAGATGTGTTTTACCTGTAACTGAAAAGGATGATATCCCTGCACAATTTGGATTGCGCCATAGGGCAGCCATTGGTATGTCGGACACTACCGACACACTTATTCTGGTGGTTTCAGAAGAAACAGGTCAGATTTCCATCGCCCAAAATGGCAAGTTAATTCATAACCTGTCCCCGTTGGAAATCAGACAGAAAATCAATACTTATCTTTTTGAAGACGACGCCGACTCTAAACGATCGTCTGAGGAGGAGGAAACCGCAACATCTGAAAGAGAGTCAGGGGAAGAAATCAGTAATGCTACCACATAGGGAACATCAAAACTTATTATGTTTGATGTGATAAAAATTGCTTTCGTAACGTCATGTTTCTCCAACTGGCGGGGAAGCATGACGTTACGAAAGTTTACGTACAACAGTACAACAGCATAGGGTTTAATCCGAGTTAACCTTCAAGTTGCCTTAAAAGAGCATCTATATTGGCTCTTTTCATCACATATTCAGCAATTTCAGACTGATCGATTCGAACTTGATCCATCGTGTCCCTGTCGCGAATAGTAACAGTATTATCTTCTAAAGTCTGGTGATCTATCGTAATACTAAAAGGAGTTCCTATTGCATCCTGACGTCGGTATCTTTTTCCTATAGAGTCTTTCTCCTCATAGTTACAATCGGTAAGGTATTTCAACTCATTCATAATTTCCCTGGCTTTTTCGGGTAAACCGTCTTTAGCTACTAAAGGCAGGATAGCCGCCTTATAAGGAGCCAACGCATAAGGAAGAGACAATACGGTTCTTTCCGATCCATCTTCAAGTGTTTCATTTTTGAATGAAGACGACATGATTGCCAGGAACATTCTGTCGAGACCTATAGAGGTTTCAACTACAAAAGGTGTATAACTTTTATTTTCCTGGGTGTCGAAATACTGTAATTTTTTTCCACTGTGCTTTTCATGTGCCTGAAGGTCAAAGTCCGTTCTGCTGTGGATTCCTTCAAGTTCTTTGAAGCCCATAGGGAAATTAAATTCAATGTCGCAGGCAGCGTTGGCATAATGAGCCAAGTTTAAGTGATCATGAAAACGGTAATTTTCTTCACCCAGATTCAACAATTTATGCCATTTGAGACGTGTATTTTTCCAATGCTCATACCACTTCATTTCCTCTCCCGGCTTTACAAAAAACTGCATTTCCATTTGCTCAAATTCCCGCATTCGGAAAATAAACTGACGTGCAATGATTTCATTTCTAAAAGCCTTTCCTATTTGAGCAATACCGAAAGGAATCTTCATTCTTCCAGTTTTTTGCACATTCAGATAGTTCACAAATATACCTTGAGCAGTTTCGGGTCGAAGGTATATTTTATTTGCCCCCTCGGCAAGAGAGCCCATTTCGGTTGAAAACATCAGGTTAAACTGACGTACATCGGTCCAGTTTTTCGAACCCGATATCGGACAGGCAATGCCTTCCTCTTCTATAATTTCTTTCAATCCGTTGAGATTACCAGATTCCACAGACTCCTTCATTTTGGCATTGATGGCGTCTATTTTTTCTTGATAACCCATTACCCTGGGGTTGGTATTTCTATATTGTTGTTCGTCGAAGGAATCACCGAATCGAGCTCTAGCCTTTGATACTTCTTTATCTATTTTGGCTTCAATTTTTGCTAGTTGATCTTCAATTAGGGTATCGGCCCTATATCTTTTT
>JAOUKG010000843.1 GCA_029882725.1 Cyclobacteriaceae bacterium | reverse complement strand
CTATATTAAATCTTTTCATATCATTTTTATGGTCACCTGGTTTGCCGGACTCTTCTATATTGTCCGGTTGTTTATTTACCAAACAGAGGTGATGGAAAAATCAAATCAGGAAAAGGCTATATTAGCTCCTTTTTTGGGTCTTATGGCCAAAAGATTATGGTATATAATTACCTGGCCCTCAGCCGTTATTACTCTTATTTTAGGATTTTTGGCTCTTTATTTTCAATCCTGGCATCTCGAATTTACATACATGTGGGTAAAGTTGGGTTTTGTTGTATTATTATATTTCTACCATATTTATTGCCATATAATATATAGAAAACTACAAGAAGGAAAATTTGTAATGTCATCGGAAAAGCTCCGTATCTGGAACGAAGGCGCCACCGTTTTATTAATTGCCATTGTACTGCTTATTGTTGTAAAAACAGCCTTGAGTTTTATCTGGGGAATTGTAGGAATGTTGGGTCTCGCGCTGATTTTGACGATGATGATCAAAATGTATAAAACATATAGAAAACGACATGGAGAAGATTAAATTTATAATTATTGGCCTAATGGGCGTAATAATTACTTCCTGTAAAATGAACTCCGGTTCTGAAGAAAAGCTACCCTATCTGGGCAGATTTGAAATTGTGAAAAATGAAACAAACAATACAGTAGATACTTTGTGGCACAAGGTAGGTGATTTTTCATTTGTAGACCAAGACAGTGCCTTAGTAACACCCGAAACCTTCAAAGATAAAATCTATGTAACTGACTTCTTTTTTACGAGTTGCCCAGATATTTGCCCCATAATGAAAACCCAAATGACCAGGGTGTATGATAAATATCTGGATAACCCCGAAGTATTACTTCTTTCACATACCATCGATCCAAAACATGATTCAGTGGCCGTTTTAAAAGAATTTGCTGAAAGACTTTTGGTTTCATCCGACAAATGGAAATTTGTTACCGGGGAAAAAGAAGAAATTTACAGGGTTGGGCAAACTCATTATATGGCTTCTGTAGCAGATGAAGGGAGCAGAGGTTTTGTTCACAGTGGCCGTTTTTTCCTTATCGATAAAGATAAACACGTAAGAGGTGCATACGACGGAACCAATGAAGAAGAAGTATCCATTCTTTTAAGGGATATTGATCGACTTTTAAAAGAGCAAGGAAGCAATAAATGAACAAACTAATTATTTTGTTATTTGCAGTTGCTATAAGTTCATGCAATGTAAATTCAGAGAATATCAAATTTGAAAAATACTTTGTGAGCGGAGAAAGAATCTACGAAAAAAAATGCTCTAATTGCCATCAAAAAGATGGCTCAGGATTTAAAGGGTTATACCCTTCTTTGAATCAAAACAAACTGCTTAGTCTTGGAAAAGAGCAAGTAATTTGTCTGTTGAAATTTGGAAGTAACCCTACATCTACCGAAAATTCAAGTCGATTCAACCCTGTAATGCCCCCTTCTGACCTTAGTAGTCTGGAAATTGCACAACTCACTACGTATATATTTAGCAAATGGAATAACGGGGAAAATTTGATGAATGTAAAAGAAGTTAATAGTATCCTTTCCAAATGCAAAAAATAAGGTTTAACTTATTCCCAAAATTACAATGTCTATGAAAAGGTTTTATTTCTTAATTCTTATAACACTCTTTATGAGCTCTTGTAATAAGAAAAAAACTGTTATTGAACCAAGTCTGGTAACTTACCAAAGTTATGGGTTAACGGGTCATTCCGTGTATAAATTATCACTTTTTGGAAACTTTCTCTATGCCTGTACTTCCGACGGAATCTATAGAAAAAGTATCACCAATTTTTCTGCTCAATGGGAAAATATTGGATTTAAAGGACAAGAATTAAGAGCAATGTGGGTATTCAATGGCAACACTATTGTTGTTTCAACCTATGATGCGGAGCTTCTTGCAAACTCATCTGTTTATAGAACTCAAAATGGAGGAAATACTTGGATTGACTTTCAAGGAAATTTTGGTGGAGGACTAAAAGAACCTATGTTTAATATAATTGCCGATCCCACAAACAACAACATACTTTACGCTACTGGTGCAAATGTAGTTGCTAAATCTATAAATGGAGGCGTTATATGGACTCCCGTATGGGGAGCATGGGGAGGTG
>JAOUKG010000841.1 GCA_029882725.1 Cyclobacteriaceae bacterium | reverse complement strand
CCGGGAATCATGGGGATAGGCCCTGTGGAGGCGTCGAATAAAGCATTGAAAAAAGCGGGACTTACCTTTAGCGATCTTGATATTATCGAACTCAATGAAGCTTTTGCAGCCCAAAGTCTGGCGTGTATCCGTTCCTGGGGATTGGAAGATAATGACCCAAGGATTAATCCAAACGGAGGAGCGATTGCCCTGGGGCATCCTCTGGGCATGTCTGGAGCAAGGATAATACTTACGGCAGCTCTTCAGCTACAGGATACAGGAGGGCGGTATGCGCTATGTACTATGTGTGTTGGCGTAGGACAAGGGTATGCCGTAGTTATTGAGAGGGTTTAGGGGTATCGCTATTTTTAGAATGCAATTTAATATTTGATAAATGAATTTTGTTATAAATAAAATTAATTTCCTGGCCTGGGGTATTATGGGGCTCATTGTTTTTTCGTCGTGTTCATCAACCTCCTACGACCTCATAATTATTGGAGGTTGGAGATTTAACAATACAACCTTGAAAATGGAACCAAATACGGGTATTTACATTAAAGAGGGGCTAATTTCTGAAGTGGCAGAAGAATCAAACCAAAAAGCACATACTACCATTCAGCTTTCTGATGATGACTATATACTTCCTGGTTTTATAGACTTACATGCCCATTATCGTGTAAGTTACAACGGAGTAGCTTATGACGATACAGTGGCTATGCCCAGATTATTTTTGGCTAATGGTGTCACTTCTACTTTCCCGGCAGGAGAAATTGAGCCTGAGAAAATGTGGCACCTGAGCGAGCAGATTGAAAACGGAAAGAGGACAGGGGCGAGAATATTACACTCGGGACCCTATTTTGGAACGGCTGCCCCTGATTGGGATGCCAATTTCACGGATAAAGATATTGAGGAGAGGGTAGATTATTGGGCAAAAAGGGGAGCAATGGGTTTTAAAGCCAAGAACATCACACCCGAACATCTTAAAGTTTTAATTCAACGAGCGCATAGTCATAATCTTACAGTTACGGGGCATTTGAATTCCGGAGTGGGCAATTCTGTTAATCCCCAAGAAGCTATAATAATGGGTATAGATCGTATTGAGCACTTTTTAGGTGGTCGATTATTGTCGGATTCTGCCCATGCGTATGCAAGTTTACAGGATTTGAATCCGGACGACCCTGCACTGGATGATATTATTCAACTGTATAAAACAAATCAAGTTTATTTTGATGCAACTTTGGGTACCTATGGGGCTATAGGGGGCATTGAAAGTTCGGTTTTTGAAGATTGGGCAGAAGAGAACAAGTATTTAACTCCTTTTACACGTTCTTTGGTTGAAAAACATGAAATATCTGAATTTAATAAGACCTGTAAAAAGATTTATCCTGTAAAACAGCTGGTTCTTAAGCGGTTTTATGATGCAGGAGGATTAATTACTGTGGGAACTGACCGCCCCTTATTACTTGATAATTATTTGGGGTCTGGTTTAGGAGGTTTTTTTATTCATCGGGAACTTGAGGCAATGGTAGAAACAGGCATACCCTCACAGGAAGTATTGAACATGGTAACACTCCAAAATGCCGTAGCATTTAAGTTGGATAGCCTTGCCGGGAGTATTGAATCCGGGAAATGGGCAGATATGCTGATTACTAAGGGAAACCCGGTTGTTAATATTAGAAATACACGAAATGTGTACAAAGTAATTAAAGGCGGTAAAGTGTATGATACTAAATATATTTTAGAATATTGCATAGATAAATTAGGATTAAATGTTGATGATCTGTGAATGTTAAAACACGATGATTCCAATCATCAGATTTTAAAAAAAAAGGTGACCAATATCATTTAAAATGGAAGTAATTTTTCGTTACTTACAACAAACAAACAAAAGGTTATGAAAACGATAAGATTCATTAGTGATAATGAAAAAGAGAAGGAGTTTGCTAAAGCGGTTAAGAAAAATGTAAACCAATATTTTAAAGAGAATAACATTTCACCAAAAGGCAATTGGAAGGTAATAATTCAAACTATTTCCATGCTGGCCATATATATAGTTCCATTTATTTTATTGTTTATTTTTCCGATGAGTGTTTGGTGGGGATTAGGCGCAGTAGTACTTATGGGGATAGGTATGTCGGGTATTGGAA
>JAOUKG010000077.1 GCA_029882725.1 Cyclobacteriaceae bacterium | reverse complement strand
CTTATGTTTGTGGAAAATTGGGAGATCCCCTTTTCTCAATCTATTTCAGGATATTATAACAACCTGGGGGATGCTCATATTTTTAATAAAGAGGAGACATCGGCCAGAGGATATTACACAAAAGGTGGACAATACAGTTATAGTAGCCATCGGTCCAATTATGCTTTAGCCAAAATGTCTATTGAAGAGGAAAAATTTGACGACGCTCTTGAATTTTATAACAAGGCGGTCAGTCAAAGGCCAACCGAATATGCCTATATAAACCTTTCAAACCTTTATCTCAGTCAAAATCAATATTTCGAAGCATTATTTAACCTTCAGGAGGGATTAAAAACGTTTCCACAAAGTGGCCCCTTAAAAAACAATGTTGGGCTTCTTTATGCGAGAGGAAGCAGTCTGGATTCGGCAATTCATTACCTTAAAGAGGCAATGAATGATGAACGTTCAGAGAGAATTGCCTATAATAATATATTCAATATCTTAGCTAAAACAGATATCAGTATCAATGCTGATTCTATTGAATTTAAAAATGAAAATGATTGGGTAAATAAGGTAAACAGGCTCGCCTATCTTAATTCCGTAAAAAAACCTGATAACACCCCCTTTATAAAACCTGATTCCTCAATTAATACACTGACTCATTCCTATCTATATAATGTAATGACAAACTCATTATGGTCTAAGGATACTAGCTATTTTGATCAAATTAAGGCTAATGAGCAGGGTAATATATATTTTGAACGCAGAATAAAACTGGCATTTGCACTGAACAGGTACTTCAAGGGGAAAGTAAATTCTGCTCTTCAGGGGCTTAAGGAAATTAGTTTTGGAGAACCAGAATGGTCGGGTAATATTGGTGATATTTTAGGGAAAATCTATCTTCAACTGGGTGATGAGAAAAGTGCTATTAATCACTTCGCTGAAGCTGTTGACCATGGGAATGAAAATTCCAGGTTGGGATTGGCCATGGCTTTGACCCGTTCTGCCAAAAGCGAAAATGCAATACCCTTGTGGGATAGCCTATCTTTATCAAAAAATGAAGAACTAAAAAACCTGTCTGCCTCAGTATTGAAAATACTTAAAATCACTTCTTTGGAAGAGGCACTAAAACTCGACGATCCACAAAAATACCAATTTCTAATATTCAACAACTTTAAATTTGAAGAGGATTTGATCAACTCTTTCAAAGATTTAAATTACAAAGCACAAGCCTTATTATTGCTAGCTTCCAGGGAATATGACCTTGAACACACTCAAAATGCAGTACAACTATATCAAAAAATAAAAGAAATACCTGTTTCAGAATCATTTGTACAAAATGAAATGGATATACTGGAAATGAAACTTGCTGCTCTTTACGGAAACGGAGCAGTACTGGAGTCAAAACTTAATAATGTGCAAATAAGTGAAGGTTTAAGGCAATATTTTTTATCTCAAATGTTGCTGATAAAGGGTGATTCCACTGGCGCTGAATCTATTTTTAATGAGTGGGCAGAACTAAATCCATACAATGAAGATATGGTTATACTTGCCTACAAATTTTATGAGAAAAAGGGTGAAAATGGAAAAGCTTACGATATTCTTCAAAAAGGAGCTTCAGGAAATGCCTTCTCTGTAAAGTTACTTAAGGAATATGTAAAATATTGTGGAAGAAATGGGAATACTAATTTTGGCTATAGTGCTTTAAGAGAAGCAAGAAGTCTTCTTTCCCTGGAAGACTACGAAGCACTCTATTCTGAATTTGAAAAAGGATTGGAACAATGGAATTCTTTTACTCGTTGAAAAGCAATTTAGTTTTGCAATTCCGTTTGGAATAATACCTTTGTATTTGTTACTATTTAGCCAAAGTATTATGCAAGACATCAAACTACCACTCCACCAAAGACATGAAGAGTTAGGCGGAAAAATAATTCCATTTGCAGGCTTTTTAATGCCTGTACGTTACTCCTCAGATAAGGACGAACATAATACAGTCCGGGAAAAAGTGGGGATCTTCGATGTATCACATATGGGCGAATTCAAAGTTACCGGAAGTGGATCATTGGAATTCCTTCAGTATATAACCTCCAATGATGTATCCAGACTTGTTCCGGGCATGGCCCAATATAGCTGCTTGCCCAATGAAAACGGCGGTATTGTTGACGATCTGATCGTTTATATGATAGACACAGATCATTACTTTTTAGTGGTAAATGCAGGTAATATTGAGAAAGACTGGAACTGGATATCACAATATAAAAATGATAACGTGGTGCTCGAAAATGTTTCAGACAATTATTGCTTATTTGCCATACAAGGACCATTAGCTGAAAAAACCCTGCAAAAACTTACTGACACACCCCTTTCTACCATTAAATACTACCATTTTATGATGGGTAATCTGACTGGCATCCATAATGTAATGATTTCAGCAACAGGATATACCGGTGCGGGTGGATTTGAAGTTTATCTTCCTAAAGAGAAGGCATTGGAAGTATGGAACTCAATTCTGAAGGTCGGTGAGGAATTTGGCATTAAACCCATAGGTCTTGGCGCAAGAGATACACTAAGAATGGAAATGGGCTTTTGTTTATATGGGAATGACATCAACGATACAACTTCCCCCATTGAGGCCGGTTTGGGATGGATAACGAAATTTTCCAAGGACTTTATTGGAAAGGCTGTCATCGAAAAAGTAAAAGAGCAGGGTCCCACTAAAAAGTTAGTAGGTTTCAAAATGCAGGAAAGAGGAATTCCAAGATCGGGTTACAAAATTGTTGATGGCCAGGGAAATGAAATTGGTGAAGTAACCTCTGGAACCATGTCACCATCAATGGATGTAGGAATTGGGTTAGGCTATGTAAAAGTTGAATATATGGCACCAGATACTGACATTTTCATTGACATTAGAAATAAACATATTAAAGCTAAAATACACAAACTGCCCCTACTGACTTCTTGATCATGAGAAACTTCTTAATTGCCTTTATTGTCTTTTTTAGTTCTGTTGTTTTAGCTCAGGAAAGTTTACTTTCCATTGAAAAAATCATGACTGACCCAAAAGTATGGGTTGGAACCAGCCCTTCTAATATTCAGTGGTCCGACAACGGTCAAACTCTTTATTTCAACTGGAATCCGGAAAAAAATCCAATAGATTCACTTTATAAATTGACTGCCCCCTGGAAAACCCCCATTAAGGTTTCTCAAACCGAACAAAGAAATCTGCCTTTAAATTCAGGTGTTTATAATAAAATCCGCACTTTGAAGGTGTATTCCAAAGATGGGGATTTATATTTATTTGATATTAAGAAAAACAATGTAAGGCAAATCACTAACACCCTTGCAACAGAATACTCGCCAGAGTTTACCGGAGATGAAAAATCAATAAGTTTTATAACTGAAGGAAATTTATTTCTTTGGGAAATTACTTCTGGAAGAATAAGTCAACTTACTCAATTTGTAAATGAAAATGAACATAAGAAGGCGATCTCCAAAAAAGATGAATGGTTAAAAAATGATCAGGAAGATCTATTTGAAGTATTGAAAGAAGAGAGGAAAAAGAAAAAATTATCAGAAGAATTCAATGAAAAATATCACCCCGAACAAACCCCTACTAAAATCCAAACTCACGGAGCAAGGGTATCTTCTATAAAACTAAGCCCTGATCAAAAGTTTATTTTCTATAGTCTATTCACTCCTTCAAAAGAGCCAGGAACAATTGTTCCCGACTATGTAACGGAGTCTGGATATACCGAAGATATTAATGCAAGGTCGAAAGTAGGTGGAAATACCGGAAGTTTTGAAGTAGGGATATATAATATTGGTAGCAAAACAAATTATAAGGTAAATACTGAAGATTTACCTGGCATCGATCTTCAGCCTGATTACTTTGAAGAATATGGCTATGGCCAGAAAGAGCCCCGTGATGTATATACCCATATGCCCGTTATTTCCGAAAATGGCCAACACTATGCAATTAGTTTCAGATCTGTGGATAATAAAGACCGTTGGATTGGCCTGTTGGATCCGGCAACAGGAAATGTAGAGATTATTGAACACCAAAAAGACAATGCATGGATTGCAGGCCCCGGAATAGGTTGGTCATTCAGTAGCGGTGAATTAGGATGGCTGCCTGATAACGAACATTTGTACTTTCAATCCGAAGAAACAGGGTACTCGCATTTGTATCTGTACAATGTAAAAAACAAAAGCAAAACGCCTCTTACAAAAGGAACCTTCGAAGTATATAATCCCCGATTTTCCTACGATAAAAAATCATGGATTTTTGAAGCCAACATGCAACACCCCGGCATACGTCAACTCTATAAAATGCCCCTTTTAGGAGGCAATATAGAATCCATTACCAACATGGGGGGTGGCGTTACTGGTTTTGAAGGACCGGGGAATAATAAAATTGCTATTCTTCAATCCTTATCAAACAGACCCATAGAACTTTTCTTGATAGACAATGTTAAGAAAAACACAGACCCTCGTCGTATTACAGTTTCACAAACCGAAGCATGGAATTCATATAATTGGAGAGTACCCTCTTTTGTTGAATTTGAAGCACGGGATGGAGCCAATGTACATGCCCGCCTGTACAAACCAGAAGGCACTACCCAGGGAGGTCCCGCAGTCATTTTCGTGCATGGGGCTGGTTATTTGCAAAATGCCCATCAATGGTGGAGCAGTTATTTTAGGGAATACATGTTTCATAATTTTTTGGTTGATCAAGGTTATACAGTTTTGGACGTGGACTACAGGGGAAGTGCCGGGTATGGAAGGGACTGGCGTACTGGAATATATCAACACATGGGAGGTTTTGACTTAACAGATCAGGTAGATGGCGCAAAGTATTTGGTAAATGAATTGGGTATTGACGAAAGTAAAATTGGAATTTATGGTGGGTCTTACGGTGGATTCATTACGCTGATGGCCATGTTTACAGAGGCCGACACTTTTGCTGCAGGTGCCGCTTTAAGGTCGGTTACTGATTGGGCACATTATAATCATGGTTATACCAGTAATATCTTAAACACTCCCGAATTGGACAGTATTGCCTACAGAAAAAGTTCCCCTATATATTATGCTGAAGGACTTAAGGGTGCCTTGTTAATTTGTCATGGTATGATAGATACCAATGTTCATTTTCAGGATGTGGTTCGTTTGGCTCAAAGGTTAATTGAGTTAGGCAAAGAAAACTGGGAATTTGCTGTTTTCCCTAAAGAAAACCATGGTTTTGTGCATCCATCAAGCTGGACAGACGAGTATAAAAGGATCTATAAATTGTTTGAAGAGAATCTGAAAAATTAAATCATTCAGACTCTTTCTTAATTTCCTTTATATTGTCACTCACACGGGTTTCTCCGATTAACCATTTTCTCATTACTTGTTCCAATGGGAGTACTGCAGCAGCAATTACTACTTGTATGAAAAAACCAATTACAGGCGAAGAACCCGAACCCAATTTTGCATCACCAATGGCCTGCAAGTATTCAACAATCAATATTAAGGTTAAGAAAGCTAGTAGCCGGTTTAAAATTAAAAATTTTGATTTGGGAGACCGGTTCAACCTAATGGAAATAAAAAGCAAAAAGGCAAATAAAATAACTTCAAAAGCATAAAACCACAATTGTTCCCAATAGGGAGGTATGATATTGAATAATAAAGGCTCTGATTCATTAAGCTGCCCAAATATATCCTTGCTTTGAACTAAAATTGTGTACTTACCCGGAGGCAAATAGGGAAACTTTATCAGGTTATTTTCAGACCAGTCTGACCATTCATTTTCTAAACCATCGAGTTTATACCTGTATTTTATACCTAGTGCACCACTATAATCAGGATGAACATACTCAAAAGTTACACTTCCATTTTGCTCATCGATATCTATTATTCTACCCTTGGTATCTATTAAGTTTTCAGGTTGCCTTACCTCCTTCAACTTTAAACCATAATTGCTTGTGATTTGATTCGAAATATTATTAACACTATAAATTAAATCATCATCGGTGAGGACCCAATAAACATTATTCTCCTCGTCGAATGAGATATACTTAATATTTCTTATCAGGCTCAGAATTAAAGTTTTATCTAAATCTCCATCCAAATCATCATTATGACTGAATCCATACCAATACTCTCCGGTATTTACCCAGCTGCTTTTTTCATCAAATCCAAAATACTTAACGGGCAATCCTATTCTATCTGATAGTAAAGAATCTTTTAAAACCTGATCTTTCGCCTTATCGTAATAATAATATCCTGTTGGATTAATGAAATATATTTTTCCGGAAATTTCAACCACCAAGGTTTTGTCTGAATAGGGATTAACGAGTGTGTAGTCAGAGAGCAAATAATTATTTTCTTCTCTATAAATTTTATAAATCCCGGTATTGCCCGTCATCCAAATTGTTTCATCCACATCTTCATATAAATAATTGATATGGTCACTAAACTCATTGATTCTTTCAAATAGTGTCCATTTCACTCCATTCGATCTATAAAACAGTACCTCTCCCTCCAGGTTTGTCGCTACTAAAAAACCACCGTTGGTAATCATTATATCTCTGACTGGTTCATTGGTAATTAGTATGGAGGAATCCCCAAATATTTCATAAATACCAGATAGCCCACCATTTATTAAATGATTATGTTTTTTTTCAAATAAGGAGTTCCTGGAATCAATGCCCTGAACTTTCTGAAACAAATAGCGTATGGATTTTAATTCAAGAGAAATTTTTTCTTCAAAGATTACCGAATCATTTTCACTTTCAGTTTTCCCAAACATTCTTGTCAAGAGACCTCTATTTGAATCTTCAACGTCTTCCCTTTTATCCTTTTTTAGAAAATTGAAAAACTTTTTCTTCTGAGTAGTATCTTCTTTTGAAGAAGATAGTTGGCTTTTGGAAGGCAAACTACTTCTTTCAACTCCCGGTTTTTGAATAATTTTGACTATTTCACTATAATCTTTTACTTCATTTAGCAAGTAAACCCCAAGTGTTGTGGAAATATATAATTTACCGTGGTCTGGAAAAACCGAAACAACTCTTCCATTTAATCCCGGGTAATTACTGAAATTTTTAATAGGAAGAAAAGGTGCAATTCGGTCAAGACCATTACTTTCTGTTACCCACAACCCCTGATCTTTATCTAAAATCATTCCCAATATTTCGTTGTCACTTAACCCTGTGTGACTATTTGCTATTTGAATCAGTTTACCCGTATTTGGGTTAATAAATGCAATTCCTCCTTTTAGAGTTCCAATGGCGATAAGTTGTTCATTTAGCCATTTTCCTGAAGTAATAATGTTATTATTAAGATATCCTTCATCGTCTATAAAAAGTGGTTTCACTTCATTATTTTCGTCTAAAAAAAGCATGTTTTCATTAGAGCCAATGAGTGTTTTATTCCCAAATTTCTCAAAAAACACAGGCCTTCCCGAAATATCTTCAAAATCACCAAAATAAACCAAACGGTTTTCAGAGGTTACTTGATAGGGATCGTCAGTGTCGGTTATAGCAAGAATTTGATCATCGTATTCTATTAAATAAAGGAATGAGCCAAATTCTGGTTTGATTTCTTTTATTAATTTATGGTCATTTAGATCATAAACAAATAAAATACTATCAGTTTGAAAAACTGCTTTATTTTCAAAAAGTTTACAACTAAAAGTGTGGGGAACATTGGGTATGGAGTCACTCAATGATATGAATGAATTATCTGTATCTATATACCCAAAACCAAATTTACCTGAAACAATAAAATTTCCATTGCCTTTGTCCATAGAGTACACAGCACCCGGGCAAGGTATTCGTTCCCAACGGTATCCATCATATTGTAATACACCAGATCTATTGGATACTAAAATATATCCATCATCAGATTGAAGAATTGAAAAGTAGGGATTGTCTATTCTGTCTTCCTCAACAACAAATCTTTTTATATAATAATCACCCTCCTGTGCATAAGAAAGAGAAAAAACAGAAAGCCACGACACCAATAACACACATAATTTTCGACCGATTAACATTCCATGGGTTAAATAATTTGGACAATTTATAAACTTAGTTTGTCAATGCAAAAATTTATTTCGGTTTATAAAAATTGGCGGGGATTTCTGTGAACACACCGCTGAAAAGTAATTGTAAATTATTTTATATTTAATATAATAGGATGGTTTTTCTATTACGTTTGTGGTAAACATATATTGTAGTACTAGAGATATTCTTCCATACCTAAAATATAGTAAATTAAAGGGGCACCAATTTCATTTTCATAAATTGTAGTCTCAAATCAATGAAATTATTAGTTTTGTAAAAATATACAAATATGTGGCAGAGAGTTCAAACAGTATTATTGGCAATTGGTATTTTGTGTTTATTTGCAATGCTTTTTTTTCCATTATGGGGTGGAAATAGCGAAGTAGAAACGGTCATAATGTATCCAATTTATTTAAAAACGGCAGACGCTAATATCTACATGCCTTACTCCTTGGTTGCTATTTTGGCCGTATCTGCTATTACCCTTTCTCTAATAGAGATTTCAAAGTATAAAAACCGT
>JAOUKG010000840.1 GCA_029882725.1 Cyclobacteriaceae bacterium | reverse complement strand
ATCTACTACCCCAATAATGTTGTTTTCGGGAAATATAGATCCAAATCCAGAAGTTACGATAGTATCTCCCAAATTTACTTTGATGTGCCTTGGAAGATATAATAATTTAGCATATTGGTAATCCACACCGTCCCATTTTACAGAGGCAATATCATCTGTAGAAGTAAGTCTAACAGAAATAATTACATTACTATTTAGTAATGAATATAAAACCGCATAATTATTTGAAACGTTCCTTACAATACCTACCACTCCATCTGGCCCTAAGACAGCCATCCCGGGCTCTACACCTTGAACCTTACCTCTATTTACTGTAATAAAGTTATTCAGATGAAATACAGAATTATTTATTATTCTGGCCTCCAATAAATCGTACATTTTTGTACTATCCCTTGAAAATGATCTTTTTATAGAAGGGGTTGAATTTACTAAAGACGATTCATTCAACAAAGATTCTCTTAGTGATGCATTTTCATCTGCAAGTATTTTATTGGTTTCAACCAAAGAAAAATAATCATAAATATTTTGAGAACTTTCCAATATACCTGCCGTCATGGTATTTGCTGAATGGAAAAATCGAGTTCCATGATAACTATTAACCTGAAAAACCAGGAATAGCGATAATACCTCTAAAATTACAAAAAGGAAAAATGCCCTGTATTTAAATAAGAACTGAAAAAATCTCTGCATTATCTATCCACATAATCTATGTCATTAATACTGCCTTATAACCTTTCACGTTTTTCAGTGCCATCCCGGTACCTCGTACAACAGCTCTCAAAGGATCATCTGCAATATGAATGGGAAGTTTGGTTTTCAAAGCAAGTCTTTTATCCAGCCCTCTCAACAATGCACCCCCACCTGTAAGATGGATTCCACGGTCGTAGATATCGGCAGATAATTCCGGAGGCGAGATTTCAAGTGCCTTTAATACAGCCTCTTCAATTTTTGATACAGATTTATCCAAAGCAAAAGCAATTTCTGAATAAGATACTTTTATAACCTTGGGAATACCCGTCATTAAATCCCGCCCTCTTATTTCATAATCATCGGGACCATCATCAAGCTCGGTAAGAGCCGAACCTACCTCAATTTTCACTTTTTCGGCAGAACGTTCCCCAATCAACAAATTATGCTGACGCCTCATATAATCCAGAATATCTCTATTGAAAGTATCTCCGGCAACTCTAATTGATTGATCACAAACAATTCCAGATAAAGCGATCACTGCAATTTCTGTTGTTCCACCCCCAATGTCAACAATCATAGATCCAACGGGCTGCTCAATATCGGCACCTATCCCAATTGCCGCAGCTATAGGTTCATAAATCATATATACTTCCTTGGCTCCGGCATGCTCTGCTGAATCTCTAACCGCTCTTTTTTCGACTTCAGTAATACCTGAGGGAATACAAATAACCATCCTGTGAGAGGCAGGTAAAAACCTCTTTTTGGTATCAATCATTTTGATCATTCCTCTGATCATATGTTCAGCAGCATGGAAATCAGCAATCACACCATCTTTCAAAGGACGGATAGTTTTGATGTTTTCATGTGTTTTTTCATGCATTTGCATGGCTTCACGGCCTATGGCCAACACCTTATTGGTATTTTTATCTATAGCTATAATAGATGGCTCGTCGACCACAATTTTATCCTTACTTATAATAAGGGTATTTGCGGTGCCTAAATCTATAGCTATATCACTTGAAAAAAAATCGAAAAATCCCATACCTAGTTTTGCGGTTGTTTCATTGCCTGTTGCAATTTCTTAAAATACAAATATGTTTTATAAATAAACAATTTAAAAATATTTTTTTAATGCTTAAAATGTCGTCTTCCTGTTAATACCATTGACATGCCGGCCTCATCACAATAATCTATAGACTCTTGGTCTTTTACGGATCCCCCCGGTTGAATAACAGATGTAATTCCTGCCTTATCTGCAATTTCCACACAGTCGGGAAAAGGGAAAAAAGCGTCGGAAGCCATAACTGCGCCCCTTAGTTCAAACCCAAAACTCTTAGCCTTTTCCAATGCTTGTTTCAAAGCATCAACTCTTGAAGTTTGCCCTACCCCACTTGCCAACAATTGCATATCTTTAACCAATACAATTGTATTTGATTTTG
>JAOUKG010000838.1 GCA_029882725.1 Cyclobacteriaceae bacterium | reverse complement strand
GCATGTACATGCCCATTATGCAATTCAGGCTATGAAAGCAGGGAAACCCACTTATGTCGAAAAACCAATGGCTACTCAGTATGAAGATTGCGTGGAAATGATGCGCGTATCCAGGGAAACAGGGGTTCCATTATATGTAGCCTATTACCGCAGGGCACTTCCCAATTTCCTGAAAATAAAGGAATATATTGACCAAGGTGTTATAGGAGAAATCAGAGCCATTGATATTCGGTTGTATCAACCTATCGATAATGAAATGATTGTAAAACTTGATGAAAATTGGAGGGTCGATCCTGCTTTGGCTGGCGGAGGCTATTTTTACGACCTGGCTTCGCATCAGTTTGACCTGTTGGATTTTATTTTTGGACCCATCGCAGAGGCTAAAGGGATGGTTAATAATCAAGCCCGGTTATATAAGGCAGAAGATATTGTAATTGCTAATTTTCGTTTTGAAAGTGGTATTATGGGAACCGGATCCTGGTGTTTTACTGCGGGTAATCAAAACAGTATTGATATTACAACTATTGTGGGTGGTAAAGGGCAAATACAATATCAGACCTTTGGCACAGAGGTGGTTTTGGCAATCGATGGAAGAGAAGTAGAAGTAAGTAATTTTGAAATGCCCAAACACATCCAACAACCCCTTATTAATACTGTTGTTGAATATATTCTGGGCCATGGTGCCTGCCCAAGTTATGGTGCAAGTGCAGCCAGAACAAATTTTATAATTGATAGTATTTTGGGTAAATTAGATTAGAAGTGTGATTCTATTATTTTGATTAATTGCTTTATAATAAAATTTCTTTATCAATTATTAACTTATAAAGATTATATTTATTCTTGTTGAAAATTTAGTTTAATTATTCTTCCAATGGCATTATTAAGCTCATTAATTGAAAAAGGGATAAAGTTGAGAGAGAGTATTCATCAGGAATACTCTACACCTTTGGATTTGCAAAAGGAGGAATTAAAGCAATTATTGATTTCTGCGAGGAATACAGCCTTTGGCAAACATTATCGTTTCAAAAATATTTTAAATTCTTTTAGAGATAGGGAGATAAAGCTATTTTATCAGGAATTTAAGAGAAGTATTCCTATTTATAACTATACCACTATCTTCAATGATTGGT
Source organism: Cyclobacteriaceae bacterium (assembly GCA_029882725.1). Lineage (GTDB taxonomy): Bacteria > Bacteroidota > Bacteroidia > Cytophagales > Cyclobacteriaceae > JAHEMU01. The sequence continues at coordinate 1,001 of JAOUKG010000838.1, read as the reverse complement.
GGAAAAAATCATTGGACGGAGAGAAGGACGTATGTTGGCCTGGGAAGGTGAAGTATTTCGCATTGTCTTCCGGTACTTCAGAAGCTTCCTCAAAATATCTTCCTGTCACTAAAAAACACCATAAAGCAATACAACGTACGAGCATCAGGCAATTGGTTACATTGTATAAATACGATCTGCCTTCCAAGTTATTTGCGAAGGGTATATTGATGCTTGGAGGAAGTACAGATTTGAATAAAAAAGGACACTTTTTCGAAGGAGATTTAAGTGGAATACAAACAGCTCATCTCCCTTTCTGGTTTCAGCATTTTTTTAAACCCGGTAAGAAAATAGCCAAAACAAGGGATTGGGATGAAAAACTAGATGAAATTGTTAGAAATGCCAGCCAGTGGGATATTGGTTTTTTGGTAGGGGTTCCTGCATGGATTCAAATATTAATGGAAAAAATCATTGATCATTATCAAATAGATAATATTCATGATATTTGGCCCGATTTGAGTGTTTATGTACACGGAGGAGTGTCCTTTGACCCCTATAGAAAGGGCTTTGAAAAATTGTTGGGGAAACCTGTATATTATATTGAAACCTATTTGGCTTCCGAGGGTTTCATCGCATTTCAGGCCGAACCGAATATTCATTCCATGAAAATGGTGTTAAATAATGGATTGTTTTATGAGTTTGTGCCTTTTAATGATCAAAATATTGATGAAAATGGAGAGGTTAAGCAAAATGCTCAAACTTTGATGATCGATGAAATTGAGGAAGAGGTTCAATATGCTTTGTTATTGTCTTCTTGTGCCGGTGCCTGGCGGTATATGATAGGCGATGTAATAAAATTCACATCAAAACAGGAATGTGAAATTGTCATTACAGGGCGTACCAAGCATTTTTTAAGTCTTTGTGGTGAGCATTTGTCTGTTGAAAACATGAACCGGGCCATTGAACTTGTTGGCGATGATTTGAATATTAATATCAATGAATTTGCTGTGGCCGGAGTGCCA
>JAOUKG010000839.1 GCA_029882725.1 Cyclobacteriaceae bacterium | reverse complement strand
CGGGCTTCATTAAAGCCAATTACATCTCTGCCTAATTTTTTGGCCTCCCCTGGGTTTGATGCAGCTAATATTTTTTGCTCAGATTTTATGTCTCCAAACAATCGGGCTTTTTCAGCCATCATGAAGTGTTCGGCAGTTAAATATTTCTTTTCATCTACCGTGAATACAGACTCGTACCATTGACTAAAACAGGATTTGGATATGCCTGATCCGGATTTTTTATGCCCCCAAAAGAACACATATTTGACTTTGTTACCATGATTTACAAAGTTTGCCAATTCTTCTACTGTCGCTCCTTGAAATTCATCACTCATAATGTTAATGCTTTAAGACCCCACTAAGAAAGAGTAGCAGATTAATTGTCTGACATTTAAACCTGTCTGAACTTTCTGCTTTTCAATTTGGACAATGCCCGATTGCGCAATGTTTTGTCAGTACTTTTCTCCACTACAACCTCAAGGGCCTTCCGGTCTGTGTAGGGATGGTCAATGATGAGGGATTTGAGTTGCTTGTTACCATTGGCCAGTATCCGTTGTACAAGATCCTGACTTATTCCGTAGATTTCCAGTTCCATTCTTAAACACTCCGCCTCATACTGATACCCCCCGTCATTACTGCTAATCGGTCTGCTGTTCTTATAAATCCTGGGCTCGTTCATTACGGGAAGTTCTACCAGCAGGCGTTCGAGCTCTTTTAGAATTTTAACCCTGCTTTTGCGCCGGACATACTGTACCGGAAACCACTCATACGGATGATGGTGCATCTCTTCATCTTCCATTTTGTAAAAGTAAATTGGAAAATACACCAAAGTATAAAATCCATTTTTATTGTAGGGAGGTAGCCACATGAGGTTTATTTCCCAGTTATACTTCAAACTAATTAATATGAGCATAAAATAACCATCAAAATCAGCTAGATCTTCTATATTATCCTCATCAGGGTCTACTTTTGCAAATCTGTTGTATCTCATTTCCCATCCGGAAGGTATACGGATGGGTTGCTGCCAGGTCTCATAAATTTCTTCCATAAAGCTGTCTAACCCTTTCTGAATTTCTTTTGTTTTAATTTGGCCCCAGCCATATTTCTCAACTTGTGATCCATGGTGCTGGTTTTCAGGGCCTCAAGAATTTCCCGGCTTACATCGGGGTGATTGAGCAATAATTCCTGGATTTCTCTGTTGCCGTTTTTTATGATCTCATCTGCCAATTTCAAACTAAATCCTTTATTCGACAGCTCAATCCTATACGATTCCGATGGTTGAGAAAGAACACCTCTTTTTGATAATATCCGGGGATCATGGAATGAAGTACGATTCATCGTTTTTTCTATTTCTGTTACCACGTCCCACCTGTGTTGTAACCTTATTGATCTTTTTTCTTCGCCGGCATGCCACAGCAATTTATTCTTCTCAGGGTTGAATACACCATACAAAGCGTATAAACTAAGATAAAAAGAGCCCTTTAAATTGCCCTGCGGTTTCCACTCCACATCTATTACTTCTTTCAGACTATGGCGTACCTTGCACAAACGAAGCAATAAAGGTACATTAAAGTAATGCATATTTCCTTCATCAGGATCCACTTCCATAAACTGGTTGTGCTCCACCTTCCAGTCATCATTTACTATGATTGGCTGTCTTAGAATTTTAGTCATTGGTTAAATATTTTCCTTAATATGTTTCTTCACCAAAAACAGACTTCAGTTTTTCAATAGCCTGGGGATGACCCTGACCAGCAGCATTTCTGATCCAATATAACGCCTTATCCTGATCCTGTTTTGTTATAGAACCAGTATTATATACAAACCCCAGATAAAACTGAGCGTGATCATAGCCCGATTCGGCAGCAAGCAGCAACCACTTCATGGCTTCCTGATGGTCCATCAGTATTCCCTGACCACGTTCGTACATCAGCCCGACCTGAAACATGGCCTGCATGTGTTTCAAATCAGCGGCCTGATAATAACGATCAAAAGCCAAAGTGTCATTTTTATTTCCCCCCAAACCCTTTTCATACAGGTGTGCCAACACAAGGAGACCATCGGTTTTGGTCAGCTCATCAACAGCAAGGTTTTTCACCACCTTTTCGTACCAAAATCGGGCTCCGGAAAAATATTCAGATCCCAGATAATA
>JAOUKG010000076.1 GCA_029882725.1 Cyclobacteriaceae bacterium | reverse complement strand
ATAAACCGGATTTTTTGTTGCCAAATAAGCATAAAGCATTGCTTCAGGCAAAATACTGTTTGCATAGGTTAAGTAATCTTCATACCACTTCCAGTTAACATCCGATACAGCATTGAATTTATCCAACAGCTTATTTGCCAAAGTATTAATAATCTCTAAACTTTTTTGATCCCCGGATTGGTGATAGAAATAGAGCCCTTTTATTGCAAAAGAAATAGCCCGGGGTGAATTTAGGTTTTCAATCTCAGGTATTTTGTCTATAATCCGTTTGGCCATTTTAATCATTTTATCAGGCAAAACACCCTCGTTATAAATTATAAAACCCAATGCCCATATTGTACGTCCGTTTGTATCTTCCAGGTTTGTTAAATTTTCACCTTTAAGAAACTTTCTATCCTTACCCACATAATTGAGAAATCTCCCGTCGGGCTGCTGGCAAAAATCAATAAACCTCAGATAGGTTTCCATAAGGGGTAGGTCATTTGAAGATTTTATTAAATTATAATGCATACAGATAGCAATCAAAGCTCTGGCATTGTCGTCCAAAGTATAACCTGAGTCAATATCGGGTTCACATATATCAGAAAACTGAAGGATACCAAAATCTGTGGTCATAGAACGTATGTGTTCATAATGAATAACTGGCATCCTGTATTTAAGAGTATTGGTTTTACTGAAATATTTTGAGAATAATTTAGAATGGGTAATTGCGGTATTTTCCCAAACTGCAGCTCTGGTTTGATGAAATGCATTTCTACCCATTGTTTCTCTTAACTCTTTATTTTCCAATAATAGATTAACTGCATCTGCAAGTTGTTCTGAATTTTGAAAATCGATAATAATACCTGCATCTTGCTTAAGCATTTCCATTGCGTGGGGAATAGGGGTTGATATCACAGGACAACTTGCACTCATTGCATATGATAATGTACCACTAACAGCCTGCTGAGGGTCTTTTGAAGTAAACAAATAAATGTCGGTCAACCTCAAATATTCCAATAAATCGGATAGTCTCAGGTATTCATTCACAAATTTCACATTTTTGGAAATTCCCTGTTCTTTCACTATTGTTTCAAGGAACTCCCTGTATACTTCTCCTTCATTTTTTACAACAGAAGGATGCGTTGTACCAAGAACTAAGTATAGTACATTCGGAAATTTTTTCACTATTTTAGGAAGGGCATACAGTGCTGTTTCAATACTTTTATTTGAGCTCATCAAACCGAAAGTTGACAACACCAAACGGTCGTCGAGATTGTGGCTTTTCTTAATTTTTTGTTTGTTTTTCCACAGCACGATGTGTGTACCATGGGGTATAATTGAAATTTTATGTTCATGAATATTATAATCGTTTTTAAGAATTTCCAAAGAAAGATTTGTCATCACTACAATTTCATCGCACACATTGGTTATCGATTGAATTATTGTTTTTCTTTTTTCATCAGGGTTGGGCAAAACAGAATGAAAAGTAATTGAGACCGGTTTCTGAAGATAGTTCAGGAATAATAAGAGATATTCGCCATATGCACCTCCATACAACCCAAACTCGTGCTGAACAAATACCATTTTAATATTTTCATCGTTGTTTATAGTTTCAGCCAATTTAATATAGGAGTACGGTTTATTTACATTTAAAACATACTTAACAATATCGGTATAATCCCTTTCACTATCATCATCTTCCAGTGCACATACCTTAACTGAAAAGGAAGAAAATTTTCTATGAATTGCATTGATTAGGTCCTGACTATAGGTGGCTATACCACAAGGTCTGGGCGGGTATGACGAAATAAATAATACCTCATTCATAATTTCTTTTTTATACATAAACATGATTTTCCTTTTTCAATTCCATAAGCAAATCTTTTAGCTTCATTGATGCCACACCGATTCTCTCATCGGCAGCCCCATAGTATATGTACAGTATATCATCAAAAACCACAGCCCCACTTGGAAATATAATATTGTCTACAATACCTTCTTTTTCCCATTGGAAGGTGGGTGAAATAAAGGGAGCTTCTAATCGTCCTAATACTTTTTGTGGATTTTCAAGATCGAGTAAAACTGCCGAAGCATGGTATATGAAACCACTCGGAGTACTTTCTCCTGCGTGATAAATCAATAACCAACCATCTTCGGTTTCAATTGGAGGGCAACCTGCCCCTATGTGGCTCGATTCGTATAAATAGGTAGGATCTATAATTATATAATCCTCAATATACATCAAATATTTTTCCCAGAAATCGGTTGTTAAATCACTAAAATCTGTGAAATACACTATTTGAATACCCGGATGCAACCGATGAATTAAGGCATATTTTCCGTATATTTTTTTAGGGAAAAACATGATGTTTTTATCCCAAACAAATAATTTTTCAGATAACTCTTTACCCAGCCCGTGTTCCTTGAATAATTTGTAATGAAATAGATACTTGTCGCTTACATTGTTGCCACATTCAATAAAGTGTTTGTATTCCCGGTAAGTAAACTTTGGAGTAATTATTCCTTTTTTTTCAAATGTTTTTAAATCGGTTGATGTGGCATAGGCACCGAACACATTTATTTTATCATAAGCCGAATAAGTCAAATAATAGGTAGAATCTACCTTTGTAATTCGAGGGTCTTCTATCCCCTGCGATTCGGTTGGATCTTCAGGGAATAATATGGGCTTTGTACTTCTTTCAACAACATCAAGAGGCCCATCCAATTTACAGTACCCTATAGAGGAATAGTTACCTTCGCGCACAGCCCTGTAAAACAAATGCACAGTATTTCCCTCTTTTATAGCAGCCGGATTTAAAACCGCCTCATTCTCAAATCCCAAATTAGTTTTCTCCAATAGAATCCCTTCTTTTTTAACCGTAAGCATTTTAGTAGAATTCAAGTTGACAATAATTTCAATGTAAAAGTAATGTCTTGTAAAATGACCTGAAATGACTTGGATTAGTTGTTTTAAGTGATAATGGTCACCGCAGAAACACGAATTAGGTATTACTATTCAATAACTTTTGTCATTTTTAAAATCCGGATTATACCTATTGGTAATACACTTCCTATCGCAATTAGAGTTATTGCCATAAAATTGATGTGACCTATATTCAAAGCCGCTTTAATTGGTTCTAACCAATACACTAAAATCAATAGCGAAGAACAAAACAAGATAGCCAGCCACAAGTGTTTATTTCTTATTATTTCATTATTCAAAATAGATTCCTCTTTACCCACAAGGCTTATGGGGTGAAACAGTTGAGCAAAAGCCAGTGTATAAAAAGCAATATTATTGGCCGTAACCGCATTTGAATTCAACTGCATAATGCTATAAATATATACCGATAACACTGACAGGGTGATTACAATTGCATAACCTATTATAGATTTCCACTCATTGGAGGATAATAAAGGACCTTTTGATCCTTCAAACTTACCTGTCATTATCAATGTATTGCCTTTACCCATGCCTAAAGCCAATGCGGGAAAAACATCGGTAACTAAATTCAGAAAAAGTATTTGTAATGGAAGCAGAGGCAAAGCAAAACTTGTGAATGAAACAAAACCCACAATCAATATTTCACTGAGATTACATGACAATAAGTATATCACAAAATTTTTAATATTTTTGAATATAACCCTCCCCTGTTTTATAGCTTTTACAATGGAAGAAAACGAATCATTCTGAAGTACCATATCAGAAGCTTCCCTGGCCACTTCTGTCCCTCTAAGCCCCATAGAAATGCCCACATCAGCCTTTTTAAGTGCTGGAGCATCGTTCACTCCATCCCCCGTCATCGCCACTACATTACCTTGATTTTGATAATAGTTAATTAATCGCAGTTTTTGTTCCGGGTTTACCCTTGAATATATGCTGAAATCCCGAAGTAAAGCAGGTTCCTTTTCTATCTCCAATCGATCGAGTTCATTGCCAATACATATCTTGTTTTCTCCATTTGTAGAAGTAAGGCCTATCAAATTAGCAATAGATCGTGCTGTTTCGGAATGATCGCCGGTAACCATTATCACTTTTATTCCCGCTTTGTGGCATTGATGCATGGCGTCGGGTACTTCCTTTCTGGGTGGATCCCTAAAAGCTATTAAACCTATAAAAGTATAATTATCCTTGTTATCTACATTTTTTGATTCGCTAATAGAGAAAGCAATTACCTTTAGACCTTTAGCAGCCACATTACCCACCTTTTCAATCCATTTCTCCTTTAAATTATCATCAAAAGGCATTATTTCATCATCAATGAGAATATTTTTGGTATGCGCAAAAACTTCCAACGGACTACCTTTCATTGCCATAAAAAAGGTTTCCCCGTATTTATGGCCTGTGATCATCATCCTTGATTCACTTTCAAATGGTTGCTCATAAATACGCTCCCACTTTTTTAATTCATCAAATAAAGTGCTGTTTTGCTTCAATACAAACCTTAATAAGGCAGTTTCCAACGGATCGCCCACTTCCTCCTCTGCTTTAAAAACGGATGCATTATTACACAAAACGGCTGCAAACAGTAACTTTTCAAAATTTTTTGTTTTTGTACTGTGGTTATCGGAAGATTCTACTTCAAAATCGTATGGTTGGTCTGGTTTTTCAATGGGATAACTTAACTGGTGTACCTCAAGTTTGTTTTCTGTTAGGGTACCTGTTTTATCAGTCATGATTAAATCTATTTCCCCCAATGTTTCTACTGCTGCGAGTTTTTTAACCAAAACTTTATTATCAGACATTCTAAACATTCCTTTTGCCAATGCAATTGTGGCTACAATGGGCAGTCCTTCCGGAATGGCTGCTACAGCTAAAACAATGGCAGTTTCAATCATTAGGTATAAATCTTTACCTGAAAAATATCCTGCTATCCCAAAAACAAGTATGATAATTACGGTAAGTAAGATCAATTTTTGACTGAATACATTTAGCTTTTTATTGAGTGGTATTTCATCTTTTTGGGCTTCTTCCACCATTTCTGAAATTGCTCCCATTTCAGTTTCCATTCCCGTGGCTGTAATCAATATATGTGCATTTCCCCTTGTAACCGCTGTACCCTTATACACCATATTTTTTCTTTCTGCCAAAATTGTATTTTCAGGTAAAATAACATTCGTTTTTTCCACGGGTATAGATTCTCCTGTGAGCATAGATTCATCTACTTCAAACTGAGTAGACTCAATCACACGACCATCGGCACTTGACAAATCGCCGGCTTCGAGAAAAAGAATATCACCTGGTACAATATGAGCAGATTCCACTATCACAAGATTACTTTCACGCAATACTTTACTGAATTTTCTATCCAATTTATGTAATGCCTGCATGGATCTATTAGCCTGTATTTCAAGAGAAAACCCAATAATTGAATTGATAAGAACCACCAAGAGAATGGCGCCTGCATTGGTATAATCACCAAAAAAAAATGAAATTATTGCTGCGGTAAAAAGTAATACTACAATTGAATTTTTAAATTGAGAAATAAAAATCAGAAACCCATTGTATGGTTTGTATTGCTGTAGCGTATTTAAACCAAATTTTTTGGTACGTTTCTCTACCTCCATAGCAGAAAGCCCATGTAGGCTATCCGTGCCATATGTATGGATAAGTTCTTCTACACTTGTTGCGTGAGGTACTCCCATAAAACTATTTATTGTCTGGGATGTATTATAAATTAAATCATATCATCAGTAAGCTTACAATTACTATTAATAGTATTAATACAATACATTTTCCAGTGCTGTTTTAAGGCCTTTCGTTAATGCCATTATAGTATGATGATGTTTTTTAAGTCTTTCATGAGCTTTGAAATATATTTTATGCTTTCCTGCCTCCACTTTGTGCAATTGTATTAATTCCTTTTCCAAGGCAGGATCTTCTACCCTATTTTTTATTTCATCTTCATGCTTATTTAATTGGTTTCTATGATCCATGATCACTTTCAAATGATCCACTAACGTTTCTTCATGACTTTTTACGGCTTCATTTATACTTTCAAGAGCATTTTTAAGAGCTACAATCTCATCATCCCACATTTTCAAATCATGCGACCACATTTTCAGGTCTGAGTCCCATTGTTTATTCTCCTGATGTATCTTAATATGGCTATTTTTAATCATTGCAACCGTTTTTCAAGTAATTTACAAACTTCAAAGCAGGAATGATATGATAGAAATCAAGGCCAACAGTGATCTTAATCAAGGTACTTCTATAGTCCGGGATGGTACAAAGAAAATCAGAAAAAACCGGATCAATAAACCAATATTGAAAACTAGTATTATAGATCCGGGTAAATTGGTTATAATTCCTTAAACCTCTAAATATGATTTAAATGATCTTCTAAATCTTCCTTAAGATGGCTTAAATCACTTTCTAAATTTTCTTCTTTTCGCTGTTTTGAAGTTAATTTATTTTTAAAGTTTTCAATGGACCTGGCTGTTCGTTTTTTTGCCTCATCTGTAAATTCTTTAGTCCTTGTTTCCATCTCATTCAATAATTCAACACTATTTGCCTTAATTTCAGAAGATTTACTTTCAAGATTGTGCAATATATTCTGATATTTTGAATTCAAAGAGTCTTGTAATTCATGAACATCTTCAATGAAATCTTCAAAAATCACTTTTCCTTCCTCTATAGTAAAACTGGTGTTTTTGGAAAGATTTTCGGCAAATTGATGCGTTTTATGTTTTAACTCTTCTTTCGCTTTTTCGGGTTTTTCCATTATTTTATCGAAATAATCCTGAATTTCTTCTTTCCCTGTACTAAGCTTTTCGTTAAGAAAATTTACAAGTTCCGTTTTCTTATCTATTATTTCCTCCTTTACTTGTTCGGCCTTTGCCTTGTATTCGCTAATGATACGATCACCCTCATGCATACTAACAGAATTGCTTTTAACAAATTTGTCAATAAATTTTTCTATTTTTTGAGTGGCAAGAGCCACAGAACCCACTCCCAGGTAAAAAATATCCCGCATAATGTGTTTTTCTTCCATTTTATTAAATATTTAATACCCTATAAAATTAACTCTGAATTTTATAAGTCACGATGACCATGGTCAAAGCAAGGGGTGATTTGAATCACTAAGAAATTGTTACAAAAAATGAATCGGAGAATGAAAGTTAACAAACGACCTATAAGGTTTCCAAAACCGTATAGGTCGTTAATAACTTAGTTAAATAAATAGGCCAAACAAGCAAGGTTAAATTCTCGTAATCGTATTGTGCCCGGTTTTAATCTTTTCCCAGGGCCAAGTGATTCACAAACCTAAATATTGGTTTCGTAAATCGATGCTTTTTGAATAAACAACAAACTATTTTAGCATGAAAGCACAACAAAACTCCCTCGACTTCATACTAGGTGAGGCTCTCCCCATAGTTCATGTAAATCTTTAGGGAGGATTTGCAAAATACCATTAATCTCTCCTTCACTTACATGATTTCTAAGTACTTTGAAAACAGCTCTAATGGCGTTTTCTCCATCCTTTACAGATTGAATATCATGATGGCCCATGGGTGCGTCTTCGTGGATTACAGCTTTCAAAAATGCTCCCACACTTTTTATTCTCCGTGGTTTCTCCCTGTATTTCCAATTCTCAACATATAAAGCTTTGATTAACATGGGTAGCTGTGACATCAGCTGAAATGACTCTTGAATAGTAAGTCTTTCTCTCAAAGTGTGCAATACGGCCTTTAAAATGCGGGTCGCCAGTTTTTTGTCGCCTGTACATCCCAACTCCTCTGCTACTTCATTCACTATGATGTCGGCCTTTTCAGCATATTTTCTGAAATTCATCTTTCTTGTGTTTTGGTGAGCAATACTAATACCTTTCATATTTTGAAAAATACAACCGACCACACCAAATAAACAATTGAGACTAACCTAATAAACCGTGTTATCCCGATCGATTATATTTTTACTGACCATTAACTTCCCAACTCTTTCAATCGCCTGAAATGCGAAGCCAAAGCATTGGCAAAACTGGGTTTTAAATTATAATAAAATCCATATTCATTAGCTGTTTTTTCCACAATAGGGGCAATATTTTTATAATGTATATGGCAAATATTGGGAAATAAATGATGTTCAATTTGAAAATTCAAACCACCTACATACCAATTAAGAAAAAGGTTATTTCTTCCAAAATCAGAAGTAGTTTCCATTTCATGGACAGCCCAGTCCATTTTTATTATGCCGTCTTTATCTGGCAAAGGCTGTTTGGTACCTTCTACCACATGAGCCATTTGAAAAACAGTACTCAATATCAGGCCAGAAACCCAATGCATAATAAAAAAACCAATCAATATTTGCCACCATAAAAAGGAGGTAAACATAATGGGAAGTCCAATAAATACAACCAAATAAAGTACTTTAAGTACCACCATTTTAGTGTATTCCAAATTAGTGGAAGAATGAGCTTTGGTAAGCCCTTCCTTCTTATAGTACAATAATTGTGAAAAGTCTTTTACCAGTTTTGAAATGGTCATCAATCCATAAAGTAAAAAGGAATACCAATGCTGGTATTTGTGCATTTTTTTAAGTTCCGAGTGCTCACATAACCGTATGGGGCCTTTGGAAT
>JAOUKG010000075.1 GCA_029882725.1 Cyclobacteriaceae bacterium | reverse complement strand
CCTACCCACATTTTCTCTGTAGAATTATTGTCTACATTTATATCGAGAAAAGAATCACCAAGAATTGTAAGAGCATCGTCGTAGGCACCATCATATAGGGCAACACGGGCGGCAATGGCTCGGTTTACCTTACTAAATGTTAAGGGGGTATTGAAATTTTCAAAGCCTGAAGTCAGGATAAAAGAAAATTCAGCACTCTGTAATTCATTATATGCTTCATCCAATAGATCTCGTATAGCTGTTAAAGCTTCAGTATATGAAACAGTAGGGCCGGGATTTAATCGATCCACTACGTCAATTCTAATCCCATTTTGGTACTGTTGCATTAATGGCCAAATCAATTGGTAGGCTTTAATAGTTTTAGCAAAACCAAGGTATCCTTTTCTTTCTGCATTTGTTAATATTGTAGCATTATTGGCTGAGGCTTCAAGTACATTAGCTTGCTTTACAGCCAGATAAGGATTAATATAAGTGCCCTCTGAAGCGAAAAAGTCGGTATATGTAGTAGTTAAACCTATACCCAACCAGTGGCTTATAAATCGAGGATCAGAGCCAAAATAACACCAAACCTCACGACCAAAGGACCCAAACATTTGAGTAGCACTTCCATAGTATTCCCGGTGTCGGGCCTCTAAACCAGTAACCAGCACCTGAAGTTCTGTTTTGGATGCATCATTTAATACACCATCTAACGGAGGGTTATTAGGGTCAATTACTTCATCTACTGAACAGGATGAGATAAAAAGCACGATCCCAATAGTTAGTATTTTAAATATATTATTAAATAATTTCATATTTATGAGTTTTAAAATTCAACATTAAGATGGAAAAACAACCTCCTGGCACTAGGGTAGGGGGTAACTTCTATACTGGAAGCGATAGGAAGGGAACCAAAATTGGATACTTCAGGATCATAACTTCCGTAAGGTGTTGATATTAATATATTATTTCCGGAAACGCCTATTTTGACTTTGTCAATAGAACCACCAAACATACCTGAAAGTATGTTTTCATTTAAGGTGTAATAAAATCCAATTTCCCTTAATTTCAAATAACCTGATTCTTCAATATAAGCACCCGTATCTCCATCGACTGCCCATTGCAATAATCGATCTAAACCGTTTGGTGTGCCATCTCCATCATCATCACCATTCCAGTTATGAGTAGTCCCTCCATCATCCCATAATAACGCAGAAAGATTAATATTATTTCCTCCTTTTTTGTAATGTAGCAGAAAATTGAATGAAAAGTTTTTCCATGTAACCTCATTGAACAATGAAGATTGGAAATCAGGTTGGCGGTCTCCGTATACTGTAAATCCACCTGGAACCGAAGTTCCATCAGGTGTTCCTACAATGGTAGTTGGAGAATAACCGGTGGCAAATAAGTACGTGCCCAGAGATGGCCCAAAACCTCCTACAGTTTGTACTGGAATGTCTAAACGTGTGATTTTTGACTTGTTATTCCAAAACAATAACTTAGAAAAAATGGTTAAATCTTGATTTCTTACTGAATATGCACCCAACCCTATTTCAATTCCCTTATTGGATAAATCACCAACATTTTTTGAAATAGCCAAAATTCCTGTTGATTCTGGTGGGATTAAATCCCATATCAAATCATTAATATTTTTGTTATAGTAAGTAAATTCCAAGTTAAACCTATTATCCATAAACGCAGCATCAAAACCTACTTCCAATTCAGTTGCTGTTTCTGGTTGTAGATTTGGATCTACTCCACGGGTGCCAACCTGTCCGCCTAAAAGACCACCTATAAGTTGAGGTGTTAGTGACTCAAATGTATTTCCAAAGTTGGGTAAACCTCCTGTTTGTCCGTAGGCAGTTCTTATTTTAAATTGACTTACCTGACTAACTGACCAAAAGTCAAAGTTGGTTAGATTTAGTGCCAAAGAAGCCCTGGGAAAAGCATAATATTTGCCCTGATTGTAATTTAAAGTTGATTTATCAAACCTGACACCGGCTGTACCAATGATTTTGTCTTCGTAGTTGAATTCTTCCTGTGCAACTATTCCAAAATCAGTTACAGTTGTTTTGGTTTGGTCTTGAACTGATTGAACAGCACTCCACCTTAAATTATTCTGTCCACCAGAAAGGCCTCTGCCTCTTGTTAAAAGAAATTCAGAACGCTGGTGTAACCCCACCATGCCAATTTGAGTGTTTAGGTTTAGATTATTTAAGGTAGTGTTATAAGTTAAAAATGCCTGAATGTTGGTATTGAGGTTATCCTGACGACCCCACATAACATCTCCAGGTGTAGCTGAAGCTTGCTGATGTTGTAACACTTCAGGGAAATAAACCAAGGAGTTTGAACTATAAAAATCAATACCTCCATTCATTGAAAATTGGAGAATAGAATTGTCCGATTTATATAAATCAACGTTCAGGCCCACAGAATTAATAAACCTGTTTACTTCCACATTATTGATACCCAGATCTCGAATAGCTATAGGGTTATCATTAAAATATTCATTGTTTGGATATGTTCCTTGTTCATCGGGAAATAAATTTGCGTAAGAAGGTGTATATGCCAGTGCATAGCCAATACTTCCTCCTGTATTGTTTTGGTTACCTGTAAATCCACGGTCGTTGTCGGACTTAGTGAGATTACTTGAAAAATTCAAAGAAACAGCCTTGCCGATTTTATGATCGACATTAGCTCTAAGTGAATATCTTTCAAAACCTGTATTAGCCATGATTCCACCTTCGTTTAAAGCTCCTCCAGAAATATAAAATTGGGTTTTCTCAGATCCTCCACTTAAACTTAACTGGCTGTTTCGGAGAATGGCTGTTTCTCCGTAAAAAAGTTGTTCCCAATCGGTTACTCTGTTTTCTGAAACTGCCTGATTGTATTTGGCTAGTTCTGCAATCCCTGTAGCCTCGATTCCAAAATAGGCTTCAATTTTCCCTTGATTCCACTCGTCAAAATGTTGTAGATTTTGCGCTTTACCCATACCTATATCCTGACTGAACCTTATTTTGGTTTCACCAGCCTTTCCTTTTTTTGTTGTTATAATTATAACCCCGGCATTCGCGCGCGTACCATAGATGGCAGCTGCTGAGGGCCCTTTCAACACTTCAATTCTTTCAATATCTTCCGGATTTATATCCGCAATCCTGTTGGCTGATCCATCTTGTGTAGCATTGGCCTGACCACCACTTGCCCCATTTACTTGGGTTCTTCCTGTACGCACACTAGAATTGTCAACATAAACCCCGTCAATAATATATAGTGGTTGGGAAGATCCCGCACCTAAGGTAGAAATACCTCTTAGTTGAACGTTAATTCCTCCACCAGGTGCACCGCCATTGGAAGTCATCGTTACACCGGCTAGCTTACCATACATTGCTCCATCTAAAGTTTGTGGATTCGTTTTTCCTATTAATTCTTCCCCTGAAATAGTGGATACGGCATTTGCAAGATTACTTCTCTTAACAGATGAGGCCAAACCTGTAATTACTACTTCTTCCAAATTTGTGACATCCTCTTCCAAAACTACGTCAATTGTGGTTTGTGCCCCCACTATTACCTCTTTTGTAAGGTAACCAACAAAAGAAAATAGTAAGTTGCTTCCAGAAGGCACATCAATAATGTAATTCCCCTCAATGTTGGAAATAACGCCAGTATTTGTACCCTTAACTATTACGTTTACACCCACCAAGGCTTCTCCTGAGGGATCCGTAACTTTTCCTTTTACTGTGAGGTCTTGTGAAAAAACGTCCACCGACCAAAACAGTATTAAAAGGATTAATAGTCTGTTAAATTGTTTCATAGATTGATTTTTAATTAAAGTTCATTTTTTTTGTTTTAAGAGTAAAGACCAATGTATGATTTTTAATTTGAAAAAAGAAGTTTAATGTTAAATCTGATCAGAGTTAACGAAGTGAAGCATTAAGTCAGATTAATTTGGGTAGTTGTTCCCCTTGAAAAAGATGCGTTCTTGACCTTAATTACTTAAACTACTTTATGAATACAAGTGTTTTTTTGAAGATTTCCCTTTCAAAAAAAAACACAATATTCCCAAACTTAATTTTTGAAAACTCATCTTAGTGAATAATAATATCAAAGATTGATATGTTGATATATTTAATGCAATGTTTTGATAATTTTTAAAGTATTACATTCAAGTAGAGTTAAACAGATTATGTACGACTAAAATCCTTAATTTTGATTTTCCAATTAGCCTCACATTCCGTTAGATATTCAATCACAAAATCGTGAGTGTGCTTTCCTCTTAAATACTCTAATAAAAGAGTATCACCCACCAATAACTCAATGGCTGTTTTATCTGATCCCTTCTCATAGGGGCCTTTTCGGAATTCAAATGTGTTGGAATAATACTCTTGAATAATCCGGATAAAGTACAATCCGAAAAATAGACTGTGGAATTTATCTTTATCTGAGATTATTAATTGAAAACCGTCGCAGGTTACATTTTTATATTTATTGAATGTGGGAATAAATAACAAAGGCCTGAGTTGAAATGTACCCTTTTGGTAATCCAATAATTTGGATAATAATTTATGGTCATTATAATCTATGTAGGGTGCCCCGAAAATCTCGAATGGTCGGGTAGTTCCACGTCCTTCTGATAAATTTGTGCCTTCCAGCAAACACTGTCCCGAATAAACTTCACAAGTACTAATTTGTGGAATATTTGGACTTGGTGGTATCCACGATGTTGGTTCAGGATAAGCTATACTGGGGGCAGTTCTCGAAAAATCGAAATCAAAGCCATATTTATTGTAATAGAAATGGAGCAATTGGCCCGGGGTAAGTCCATGCCGATTGGGAATTCCAGCCACGCCTATAAAGGATTCAAATTCCGGCATTAATTCAGATCCTTCTATTTTTTTTCCTGCAGGATTTGGGGAATCTATTACAAGAAATGAAATTTTACGATCCGGGTTTGCTCTTAAAAACTCTGATAAACCCTCCATCACATACAAACAGGTAGTCATAAATGTAAAATACCGGCAACCCACATCCCTTATATCAATAAGTATCAATTCTGATTTTTGAAATATTTTTATATCAGGATGTAAGGAGGATTCACTTTTTCCGTAAAGGTTAACACCTTCAATTCCATCAAGTTCATATTTTAATTTATCACCAGCTTCTTGATCCTGAAGTTCTCCAAATAAACCATGTTCGGGGTAGCCTATATATATAAGGTGTAGAAATCTTTGATAATACCTAAAATGGTAGCCATTACAAAGACCAAAAGCACTTTGGTTAGTGATTATTGTAGTTTTAGCTCCTGAAAATTTTTTTAATACATTAGTTATTGATATGTTATTGAATATTTTTTCCACATTTAGTTTATTTGCCTGCTAAAATATAGTGCTTTTTTTCTAAAGAACAGGTGTTTTTTATGGCTACCTTATTTTAACATTTGTTGAATACTTGTAAAAGTATTAAATTAAAAACGCAAAATTATTTTCATTACATGAGCAAGCTCAATGACTATTTGAAAGATCCTTTTTTGAACGATCTCTATACGGAAATCAGATCGGCGGGTGCATTGCGTTCTGTTTCCATTGACATTACCTCGGTATGTAACCTTCGATGCAAGGGATGTTATTTTTTTGGAGAAGGTATGGACGAAGCCAAAGAAGGAAATGAGATTGATTTTGATGCATGGATCGAAAATGAAAAATTGCGGGGCACAAATATGGTGACCGTGGTAGGAGGAGAGCCTGCGTTGCAAATAGAGCGACTTCGGAAATTATACAAGAATTTTAAAATTAATGTGGCTACCAACGGTATCGTAAGAATTCCTAAGGAAGGTCTGGAAGATTTACCCATAGGAATTGCAATATGGGGAAATGCTTTAACTGATTCAAAGTTACGTGCCAATGGAAAACGAAACCTATTCAAAGAAGCACTGGGAAATTATAAAAATGATCCAAGAGCCTTTTGGTATTACACAGTTGCTCCCGGCTGTGCCGACCAAATTGAAGAGGTTACGGAAACTTGTATAAATAACGGAAATAGGGTTCTTTTTAACTATTATAGTGATTTGGAAGGTAAGGGAGGTGAATTTGATTACAACAAGGGGTTTTCTTCGGTGATGAATGAAATTGAAAGAATGATTCAAAAGTACCCTGAATATATTCTAACCACTTCCTATTTAAATAAAGTAGTTGGTTCAGGAAAATTATTCAATGAAACCTGGGGCTATTCCACTTGTACCAACATTTCAGCCAATAATCCGGTAAATGCCATTCGAGTTCAAAATGGTAATTTATACAATCCGCATTTTCGCGCTTATAATGCAGATTTTAAAACTACCCGAAGATGTTGCACTGGAGTAGACAGAAATTGTGATTCTTGTTTTGATACTTGGGAACACTTTTCCTGGATTATGCTAAACATGAGGAAACATTTAGCAACAAAATCTGACTTTGCCAATTGGCTGTTTGTGATGTATACATTCTACTCTATTAATAGGTTGTTTCCTGTATCTAAAGAAAATATAAAGTTGCAATTGGTTCAAATTCACAGTTGGAAGGAAAGCGCTTCTTTAATTCTGGAGTAGAACCCTGTTCATGTATAAAACAAATATTTAAAATATACTCGATTAATCTTCCTTGTAGGAATAAAGTCATTTTTAATAAGGCCCCATACCATGGTGGTTACCGGACATTCTGTTAGATTTTAATTCTTTTAAGTTTTAAAAATTAAAGCCTTTCTTTTTTGTAATCTCAATCAAAAGATCATATAAAGCAAAATGTATTCAAATACAATATTTAAAAATGTATTTAATGTATTATATATACCGCTCGTGTAATTACGGTGCTTTTTTGCTAAAGATGTATACTTGAACACTTGTTCATATGTAATATAATACATAAATTATACTTTGAATCCGGGTCTAAAATTTAGTAATAGCAATGGTTAGGAGAAGAATAAGTTATAACAAACTGAGTAAAGTAGCTGAAATTTTTTCAGGGCTTTCACATCCTGTACGCCTTGAAATATTAGAGACATTGGAAGACGGAACTCCTAAAAGTGTAGGGGAAATCCTAAGTGAAGTAAAAATAGAGCCTACTTTACTCTCGCATCATCTTACAAAGATGAAGTACTTAGGTATTTTAGAATCAGTAAAAGAGGGGCGGAATGTGTTTTATAGGTTGGCCATACAAGAGATAACCGGAATTTTGGACTGTATCCAGAATTGCAGGGTTTAGATGTAATGAATTGGAAGTAAAACAGAAAAAACTCAATAATTTAAAAAAAAATAATGTACTATGTCTGATATCACAAAAAAACTTGACTGCAGTGGATTGCTTTGCCCGATGCCTGTTGTAAAGACAGCAAAAGCAATGAAGGAACTGGCAGTAGGGGATACCCTTGAAATGATTTCAACCGATGCCGGTGCTATGCCTGATATGCAGGCCTGGGCCAATCAAACCAAGCATGAACTTTTAGAATCTGAAGATTTAGGAGGGAAATATAGATTTTTAATCAAGAAAACGCATTAAGATTATGGCAGATAACAATAAACTCGCAATCATAGCGACCAAAGGTTCTCTTGATTGGGCATACCCGCCACTTATTTTAGCTACTGCTGCAGGTGCTATGGGATGGGACGTAGGTATTTTCTTCACATTTTACGGTTTGCCCTTACTGAATAAGGATTTAAAAGCAACTGTTTCATCTTTAGGAAACCCTGCTATGCCAATGAAAATGCCGTTTGGCCCTAAGGGTTTTCAGAATTTTGATTGGCCGATCCCCAATATTTTAACAAGTAATATCCCCGGTTTTGAAGCTCTTACAACGTCTTTGATGAAAAAAACATTCAAAAACAAAGGAGTTGCTTCAATCAATGAACTTAGGGATATGGCGGTGGAGTTGGAAGTGAGAATGATAGCCTGCCAAATGACAATGGATGTATTTGGCTTTACGAAAGATGAGTTTATTGATGAATGTGAAATTGGTGGAGCTGCAGCTTTTTTGGAGTTTGCTTCAGATGCCAATGTTAGTTTATATATATAATTAAGTGAAACCAATCCGGTGGATAAATGCCGGCCAGGTTTCTGGCCTTCGGTCTCAAAGTATATACCATGCTTTGGCTGAAGCTCAAACCCCTGAAACACCAGACACTATAGTTGTATCCATTCCAAAGGATCCCTATATGTGTATCGGTTATTTTCAGGATGCAAATAAGGAGTTGGACGTAGGGTTTTGCAAGGAAAACAATTTGCAAATTATCCGCAGACAAACAGGTGGAGGAGCCGTTTATATCGATTCCTCACAAATTTTTGTCCAGTGGATATTTCAGGAAGGAAATCTTCCTGCAAAGTTGGATCAAAGGTTCCTGTTATTTAATAAACCTCTGATTGAAACCTATACGTTCTTTGGAATTAATGCTTATCACTACCCAGTTAACGATGTTCACGTAAGTGGAAAAAAAATCGTAGGTACAGGGGCAGCCACTATAGGTAATGCTACTGTAGTTACAGGTAATTTTATCTTTGATTTCAACAAAGATGCCATGGCCAAAGCACTGAATGTCCCTGATCAACACTTTAGAGATCAAATGTTGGAAGGTTTAACG
>JAOUKG010000074.1 GCA_029882725.1 Cyclobacteriaceae bacterium | reverse complement strand
CATTTTTCTTATTTGTTATAATTGGAGCTTCATCTCACAATATTCCAACATTAGCCCGACTAACTCCTTTAGTTTTTGGATTAACTTTTATTGGGACATTTGTTTTATTGTTAAGGAATAAGAAGAAATAATTCGTACTTATTAAACAAATCAATATTAAATATGGATTGAAAAGGAAAACTCTTCATAATTTAACCTCATCACAGACAATTTCCTTTACTGGCCACCGTTTTTATGTAGACAAAAAATTATTGGGATATGAAAATTTATATAGGCCTATGTTGTGTCATCTTTTTGATATCTTCTATTGGCTTTAGTCAAAACATAACATACCTGGGTTTTGAAGGCGCTGTTACAAGCGATAAATACGAAATATTTGATCCTTGCGAAACAATAACAAGTACCCAACTCATTACAGGCTCCTGGGGTTTATTTGTAGGCCAGCAAATTCACAAAAATCTATTCATTGAATCCGGAATTCTGTGGAAGTACTACGATGAAGGATATGAAACACTTCATTATGAATATCCTTTTGGTCCAAGTAGCAGTATCGCAAGTTCTTTTTATGCATTTCAGATTCCGATCAGGTTAACCAACAGAATTAACTTAAAAAATGAAAAGCTATTTCTGAATACTACCCTTGGTTATCACGTTGGTATAAATCGTGACTATGATCGTGATGAATATGGCAATACATACATTTATGATCCAAACGACTTTATTATAAATACACCTGATACTCCTGATAGGATAATTGGAGAAGATACAATCAAGAATGTTCGACCTGTGGAAGATAATTACCTCACAAAAAACTTTGGCTTAATCGAAGCTGGTCTGGGCCTTGAATACTTTATTGGTAGTGGTTTCACAGCGAGTATTTCAGCTAGTTACTTTGTCGGTCTGAACAATGTAACCCTAAACTATATTTCGACAGGCATCTCAAACAAAACAACATCGTGCACTTCCGACCGTGCCGTAGGTACAAGCAAAGGAAGCTACTCAAACTTAAGACTTTCAATCAAATATGATATTGGAAGATTTTGGAGAAAAGAAAATCAAAGTTTGTAATTGGGGACATGTAAAATTGTAATGATTTGTTTTAATAACTCAAAAACCTCTTTGGTTAAAATGTTCTCTTACCACCTAAGGGATCCCTTGGCACAGAACCGATAGGGGTGCAACTATAAAATTTCGATTTTTAAATTTCTACTAGTGAACAACCAGATACGACACATTAATATCATTCCTGAAGGTTCTATAATGTCATATCTTTTTATATCTTTAGCACTTTGGCAGGAATCTATACTTGCCATTTAATTCTATTTTAATGAAAAACTCATCCTATATATTTTTATTAATTATATTAATTCTTCCAATTCAAACAAATAAGCTATTTGCCCAAACAGGTACATGGAACATAAAAGAAGGGATTACGGACCTTCCTGATTATTCCCGTTATGGGACCAAGGGTATCCCTTCTTCCGATAACTTTCCAGATAGAACCGAAGGTATCCAAAGTTGGATGGATAAAAACGGTAATTTTTGGGTTTTTGGAGGATTTGGTTACGATAGTCTTGGTCATAAAATCCATTACCCCAATCTCCGGAATGAATTGTGGAAGTACAATTTGAGCGAGGGAACCTGGACTTGGGTCCATGGAAGCCCTTTTTCTGTACATAAAAATCTGCAGGAATATGGTACAAAAGGAGTTCCCGGCCCCGAAAATTCACCATTATTACCTGCTCGCATAAATGGTTCCTGGACTGATGAAAACGGAAACCTGTGGCTCTATGAAGAAAATGCAGTGATATGGATGTTTGACACATCCATTGAACAGTGGATTTGGATTAGCGGCGATCCTCAAAGTAGTGGGGATATTATTTATAATGAAATGAATGTGGTTTCTGAGTCCAATTCTCCAGGAAACAGGTCAGACGCAATTTTTTGGGTGGGAAATGATGGCAATTTATGGTTATATGGAGGGCGCATTAGGGAGCCAACAAAAGATAGTTTTCTCAATGATCTTTGGAAATTCAACATAACTGACCATACATGGGTATGGGTTCATGGAGATACACTTTTAAACCAAAATGCAATCATTGGTTTACCAAAGACAACCGGCCCTGCCTACAAACCTGGAGGTCGGCAAAGTTCATTGACATGGACTGATGCAAATGGAAACCTATGGCTGTTTGGGGGCCATGTAGTAAGGGGGTGGCTTATATATCCTCTCAATGACCTTTGGAAATTTGATATACAAAAAAAGGAATGGGCATGGATGGGAGGTGATGTTGATGGATATCTGTATGGATATCAAACTGAAAATTGGCCGGGTTCCAATGAACAAGCATCTACCTGGAGGGATTCAAATGAAAATATATGGATGTTTGGTGGATATAATAACTCGGGCAAAATTCTTAACAGTGTATGGAAATATAATATTCCTACCGGCCAGTGGAGTCTTGAGTTTAATTCACCCGAAAACATCAAAAGTATCAATCATATTAAAGGACAGGAATCCCCTGAAAATATCCCTGGAGTAAGGAGCTATGCCCTTGGGGCTGCAGATTCAGAAGGTAATTTAATTGTTTTTGGAGGAAAATACGGATCGATTGCTGGGATTGTGCCAATGGTATATTATAAAAATATTATTTATAATGAACTTTGGAAGTACAACATTAATACGGGATTATGGAATTGGTTAAGTGGATCGGCTGAAATAGAGCAAAAGGGCGTGTATGGATTAAAAGGAACTGAATCCCCCACTAACATGCCCGGAGCCAGGAGAAATGCTATAACTTTTACAGATAAGAAGGGAAATTATTGGCTATTTGGAGGCAAGGGATGGGACTCAAACAATAATGAGGGATATTTAAATGATCTATGGAAATATGATATAACCTCAAAAAACTGGACATGGATAGCAGGAAGCGAATATGCTGAGGACAATGGGATTATGGGAACCAAAGGAGTGCCTTCTGCTTCAAATACACCAGGCCGCAGGGCATTTTCTGCTACCTGGTTTGATTCTGAGGGTAACTTTTGGTTATACGGAGGAAAGTCATACCAGAGGAGTGGAATGAGTGATATGTGGAAATTTGATTTAACTACCTATCAGTGGACATGGATCAACGGTGCAGATGATCATGATCAAATAGTTGAGGCAGTAAGAAGTGAAATGGGAGTCGCTGATCCCAATAACCATCCAGGTTCACGTTCAGGTATGATGAGTTGGGTAGGTTCGGATAATAATTTTTACTTTTTCGGTGGAGGTTCATATAGCAGCTTGTATAGTGACATATGGCGGTTTTCTCCGGCCACTGGCTTGTGGACCTGGGTTAGTGGAAGTGATGCTTCTAATGAAGAATCTTATGTAGGCACAAAAGGTATTACTTCGGAACTAAATACCCCGGGGGGACGATACAGTGCTGCATACTGGACTGACAAAAATGGCGATTTATGGTTGTTGGGTGGCCATAACACGATTTATGGTTTTAAATCACCGAATATAATCAATGACCTATGGAGGTATGACATCTCATTGAATCAATGGGCCTGGGAGGGAGGATATAACCCCGGAGTTTATGGAACCCGTGGAAAATACAACCCCGACAATTGGCCGGCGGCCCGGGGAATTCCCCATTTTTGGAAGGATTCGAAAGGTGATTTCTGGTTATTCGGGGGAGGAGATTTGCGTTTTACTTTTATTAATGGTACTTTTCCTAGAGAGCCTACCAACTTACGTAATGACCTGTGGACGTTCAATGTGGATAAAAAACAATGGGTATGGGTAAGTGGTTCAGAATCCATTTACCAACCTATAAATGCTGATGGATTTGTTGGATCAGGTGGCAGGTTTGGTGCAGCAATTTGGCAAAGTTTAGATGAGAAAGTTATAGTTTATGGGGGTATCGGGTATGATGAGTCCAACTACCTTCATTATTTAAGGGACTTCTGGGAGCTTGCTCCCTGTGGTTCTGTGCCAGAGGTTGCGGGGTCTGGAATAGACGAGAATTGTGATGATCTTTATCTTTGGTATAAGGATGAAGATGGCGATGGGGAAGGAGGTAGTTTAATTGTTAGTTCGCCCAACTACATACCGGGAGTTGGAGAATCCGATAACGACCTTGATTGTGATGACAATGATCCTGAAATTAACTCCAAAACCATATGGTATGTAGACAATGATGGTGATGGTTATGGTGATGTGGCAGGTCAACCCATAGTGCAATGCAACCCATTGGCTGGATATGTAAATAACAATGAGGATTGTTTCGATGGAAGTTCTGATTGGAACAATATGGTTGATCCCCCCCTTCCTAAAATCAATGTATTGGAATTAAAACCAGGTTACATTCTTCTGGAGTCAGACTTCGCAGAAGGCAATCAATGGTACAAAGATAGTGAATTAATGAAGGGGGAAACCGGGCAGCAGTTGAAGTCCAATCATGCCGGAATATATATGTTAAAGGTTACCCAATATTCCTGCGAAAGCCCCCATTCTTACCCTGTATTGTTTAATAAATCACCTCAATATTTTCCCAATCCGGTTGCTGATGAGCTTAATATAGTCCTTGCAGCGGAAAATATAGGGAGTGAGGTTATTGTTTACATACATGAGCCAACGGGTAAATTGATTTATTCATATACTGACGTAGTTACTGAAGCTCCTATTGTTTTAGACGTAAACCATTTGAAGCCCGGTATCTATTTAATCACAGTAAAAACGAAGCTTAGCACTGAAACGTTTAGGATAAATAAAATTTAAAATACTGTGATTAAAATAACGCAATTCAGACTTCAAAAGAGTAACATCAAGGCCCTGCATAAGGAAAATCCTGAATACTAATAAAAAAATGTATGATCATCACCTGCAGTACATGGTTGCTTATGGCCAAATCAATTCACAATAAACTTGCCCGTATAATCTTTGCCATCACAAACAGAACTTATAATGTAAATATAGATACCTTCAGAAAATTCAGATAAATCCTTGTTGTTCAAATAATTATCGTTCTTGTACATCAGCGATCCATCAACTGTATAAATTTTAACAGATGAACCCATAAGGTCTCTTGAAATATTGAAATTAGATCCGGATCTTGAGTTATAGACACGTACCCTTTTGTCAATTATACCTTCCAAAATTGAAATACTCGTAGAGTACACTCCACACTCTGTTGTCACCTGTGCCGTGTATTCACCAGGAAGTTCCAATTCCAAAACTGATCCGCTTTTGTAATTAATGCCATCTAAAAACCAGTCAATTTCATAACTGGCCACTGCTGTCAATGTAAAACAATTTTTGGATATTACTGGTTTGTACACATTGTTGTATTCAAAAATATCAACAAAAACCGGAGTAGAAAACTGTGAAGTATCACATTCCATGATTCTGGCTACAGATACATTTGCATCAAAATTAAAATCATATATAAACTCAGGAACATAGCTAACTCTATTAAAAGAGGAATAATTGGTCGAAGGTGATATTTTCCAAATATATCCTAAATCGTAATTTTCAGGCATGACAGCAAGTACAGGGTTATTATCCGAAGAACATTTTATAAAACTTCCAGGCAGTATTTCAGGCGCTGAAAATTCAAAATCATTAATAACATTTAGAAATACTGGCTCTGATTTTCCTGAAATTTCACATAAAGTTTCCGTATAACCAGAAAGGTAAACATCTTCAGTAATCTCAAATTGATGTATATAATTACTATTTGCTTCTACAGTGTCTTTCAGATTGCCCTGATTAGTGTAATCGAACTCCCAGTAAACGTTTTTTGCTGTCCAAGAAAAAGTATTCATAACATTTCTCATTTCAACAATATCCCCCTTGCAATAATCAAGGAGCATAGGTTTGAGCTGTGGAGGAGCTGCTTGGCCAATAAAATTTATAGAATTGGATTTTGAATTGGATATTTCACATTTTCCTTTCAAGTACACAATAGCCTTTAAATTAACATCAGCGTTTAACCCCTGATTTATTATATTATTCCTAGTGGGCTCATCAGGATATGAATTGGCATATTTTATAAAACCAGAACCTGGAGCCGTATCAAAGTGCCAAATATATTGGTCAACATCTTCAACTGGATCAACGAAGAAATCCACCGTATCACCAGGGCATAATAACTGCTTGCTGGAATTTACAATGAAACTATCCGGGAGACTTTCAACCCTTAGTAATTTTGGTTCAAATGTAATTTGGTCACAATAATTTTCAGCCTTGAGTTCAACATACCCTGAACTGAAATTTTCTTCAATGATCAGATATTGGTTCCCATAATCCTTTTGCTGTGGCATTCTGACCCCTTCAGGCATTGTCCAGATCATTCTTTCTACATTAGCAACGTCAGGTGTCTCCAAATTAACATAACCCGGGGAACATACTTTAGAGTCTCCATTTATGATTAGGTCGGGTGTTGACATTATATCGTTCACAAAAATTTGTCTATAAAGTCTTATACGTTTTGACTCACATTGGGAGGTAGATAATCCTGTGAGTTCAACATAATAATATCCTTTTTTATCGGGAGTGAATTTTATTTTGGATGTAGATTCTGAAGTGAATTCGGTGTTTACGCTGTCATTATACAGGATTTCCCATTGTTCAAATTGAAATGTTGCACTTTCAGTAAAATCAACAGATATTTCTGCATTTACACAACCATACATTGGGGTGTTAATCTGCACATCAGGACCCGAAATTTTCGCCATAAATTTTGTCCGTTCATTATATAAAACTTCGGTATTACCACAGTTGGAAGTAATAACAGACGAGTCCAACTTTGAAGAACTAAAATAAACATTGTTTACGTGGTTGAATTCAATATTTCTATTGACTTCATTTATGTTTTGAAAACTATAGTCCCACTGGGCCTTAAATGATTCATCCAAAGCGGTTAAATACAAATCTGAGCTACCAACAGGTTTATAAGCTAGTGAATCAATTTTTAATTGACCTGAAGGATTACCCGCAATCAAAAGATTGTTTTGATTTTTACCCATGGTATGGGCTTTTAGGTTTTTAATTAGTTTAAAATCTCTTAATTTTCCTTTAGGGTCCACTTTGATTAAATAGGAATCAGCACTACTAATAGAAATATTATTAAAGGTTGTTGCCTGAGTCGAATTTCCTAAAAGGGCAATTGAATTGTCGTTGAGCATCTCCAAATATTTTACATTTAATCTTGTTATATACCGCCATATCAATTTTCCAGCAGGGTCATATTTATTTAGATGGTACTCATTATCGTCATACTTAATCAAAGTATGCACATTGTTGAATTTATCAATTTCAATATCCAATGGTATACCAAATTCTTCCAGGCTATAGATTATTTCAAAGTCTGGATTTAATAAAGTATATAAATTTTTATTAACAGAATTATAAAATCTGTACCCTCCCAAGGCAATATTTCCATTTTCATTCATGGCAATGAATGACCAGTCGTTGCCCATATTGGAAACAGTATTTGGGTTTTCCACATGTCCAATAAAGTTCCCGTTTTGATCAAATCGCAGCAAAATGGCATTTCCGAAATTATGATAAATTGTGTTTTCCAATGGTGTTTCGTTAATATTAGAAATGCCCTTATCAACCCCTATTACTATTATCTCATTACCTCTGACACCAAAATTTCGTAGATAAAATCTATTATTTGTATCATATATTCTGGACCAAATCAAATCACCTTCCGAACTGAATTTATTTATGTAAAATGCAAATGATGACCCTGGGAGATTGATTTCTTCGCCTGTTTGCATATTTATAGTAGAGTTCACAAAGCCAGTTTCAAAAATATAATCCCCTAATTCATTGGCTATAATTCCAAAAGTAGTACGATAACTATGGTCAGTGGAGTACTGAAAAGTCCACTCCAGATCCTGACTAAAAATAGTTAGAGAATTTATTAAGAAATAAAAAAATAAAATTGATTTTAAATAATAACGCATTCTATAACTTACTAAAATAACTGTTTAAAGAGTTAAAATTATGAATAATATAGGTTTAATCAAATTATTTATTTTGTTGAATGATGATATAAAATCCATTCCTATGAACCTCAAACTAATACCAATAAACAGCCCTGCTTCCAAATATTATATTATACAAAACCAACTTTACCCTCCTTTTATAAGCAATAAATCCTTTGAGGGCAAGCACAATAGTTAAATACATCAGTCTTTGTTTTGTCGTATATTTCATTAATTTTAAAATAAAAAAAAGCCTACCTTGAGATAAGAAATATTGGGAGGAAAATTCTATGAACCTACCCCTCATCACATAATGTTAGCAATGCCAAAATATTCTGAAAAATTATAAATATGAAATGGATAAATGAAATAGCATTTTACAAGAATATTCGAAATGAAACTCCTGAATTAAAAATAAGAGACCATTATAGATAATAAATTATACACTATGAAAATTAAAAAATTCTCACCGAGAATAGCACTTGCCACATTCTTGTCTTTATTGATAATATCTTGTAAAAATGATACTTATAAGGCTGAAGATAACAGAGCTGAAATGAAAGGTACACCTGTTGAAACAGTAATTGACCAGGGAAAATACCTTGTAGGCATCATGG
>JAOUKG010000836.1 GCA_029882725.1 Cyclobacteriaceae bacterium | reverse complement strand
TGAATCATTTTTTCTGCATTTTTTCTTTCTCTTTCAATATAGGTCTCATATTTAATATGGATTTCTGCTTGTTCTTTTTCCTGTTGTGTATGAGGGGCTATCTGGTTATAGAGTGTGGGTTCTATATCAGCAAAGTCAAGGATAGAAATGGAAGGCCTGCGTAAAAGATTGATCGCTTTCGTTTTCTCTTTTATTACTGCTGTATCTTTTATGGCTAATTGATCATTAATTTTCTGTGGATCTAGGGAGTAGGAAGAGAGAATATCAATGATTGAACGAACATTTATTTTTTTAGATTCTAGTGATTGTACTCTTTCAGTAGAAGCTAACCCTATTTTAAATCCTTTTTCGGTAAGGCGTATATCGGCATTATCTTGTCGCAATAGCAGACGGTATTCTGCACGGGAGGTAAACATTCTATACGGTTCTTCTGTGCCTTTATTAACCAGGTCATCAATTAATACTCCGATATAGGCTTCAGAACGATCCAAAATAAAAGGATCCTTTTCTTGAATTTTTTGATGTGCGTTAATTCCTGCTATTAAGCCCTGGGAGGCAGCTTCTTCATATCCTGTTGTTCCATTGATTTGTCCGGCAAAAAATAGATTGGTAATGTTTTTTGTTTCGAGGGTTAATTTCAATTGTGTCGGGGGAAAATAATCATATTCTATGGCATAGCCGGGGCGAAACATTTTTACTTTTTCAAAACCAGGAATTTGTTTTAATGCCTTGTATTGGACGTCTTCTGGTAAAGATGTTGAAAAGCCATTGATATACATTTCAATGGTATTCCATCCTTCAGGCTCTACAAATATTTGATGTCTTTCTCTTTCGGCAAACCTGTTTATTTTATCTTCTATTGAAGGACAATAGCGTGGACCAATACCTTTAATGCGGCCATTAAACATTGGAGATTTTTCAAAACCCGTTTGTAGCGTATCATGTACATGGTTATTGGTATACGTAATCCAACAGCTCTTTTGTTTGAGCAAAGGAGGTGTATGGGTGTAAGAAAACTTTTCCGGAAACTCATCCCCCTTTTGTTCTTCCATCAAGGAATAATCTAATGATCGACCATCTACCCTTGGGGGGGTACCGGTTTTCATTCTTCCCGATTCAAAACCTAATGATACCAATTGTTCCGTTAATCCTTTAGATGATTTTTCTGCAGACCTCCCTCCACCGAACTGTTTTTCTCCAATATGAATGATGCCATTTAAAAATGTACCATTTGTTAATACTACGGCCCTTGAGTAGAAGTGAATGCCAAGTTGCGTTTTTACTCCTTTTATCTGGTTATTTTCTACTATAAGTTCGGTTACCATTTCTTGCCAGAAATCAACATTTGGTATGTTTTCCAATGTACTTCTCCATTCATTTGAAAACATAACACGGTCTGATTGAGCACGGGGACTCCACATCGCCGGGCCTTTTGAACGGTTGAGCATCCTAAACTGAATCATTGTTTTGTCAGTGATTATTCCCGACTGACCTCCTAATGCATCAATTTCCCTAACGATTTGTCCCTTGGCTAATCCACCCATTGCAGGGTTACACGACATTTGGGCAATGGTATTCATGTTCATGGTAATCAATAAAACTTTTGATCCCATATTGGCAGCAGCTGCAGCAGCTTCGCAGCCTGCATGGCCAGCCCCAACTACTATAATATCATAATTTATATCCATAGTGAATTGTTCCACGTGGAACAGTAAACCAACAAACGGCTTAATGTGTTCCACGTGGAACGTTAATGTTGACTTAGTAAATCTAAATATGTGTTTTCTTTCTCGCGCATCAGCCGTTCTTCCTCGGTTGTTTTGTCTTTATAACCAACTAAATGTAAGAGCCCATGAATCATAACACGACAGAGTTCCTGCTGAAAGGGTTGTGTCATGAGTTTTGCGTTTTCCTCTACCCTGTCCCTGCTAATGAACATATCTGACATTATGATGTCATCCCCATCCCCATTGTCAAATGTGATGATATCTGTATAATAGTCATGGTTGAGGTATTCCTGGTTGATTGATAGCAAATAGTCGTCTGAACAAAATATGTAGTTTATTTCACCTATCGAATGGTGTTCTGAAATAGCCGTTTGTTCAATCCAATCCGTAATCGTTTGCCAGGGTAATTCGAACG
>JAOUKG010000073.1 GCA_029882725.1 Cyclobacteriaceae bacterium | reverse complement strand
TAATGAGTGGTTGGATCAGCTTGTGATTCATGAATTTCGCCACGTAGCTCAGTATCAGCAGGCTACTCAGGGTTTTTCCAAACTGACCTATTGGCTTTTGGGTGAAAATATTCTCTCAGGATTAACATATACTCTTTTGCCGGAGTGGTTTTGGGAGGGCGATGCCGTTACCATGGAAACAGCTCTTACTTCCTCCGGAAGGGGAAGAATACCTGCATTTAACAGGATGTTTCTCACTAATACTTTAGAGAATAAGAGGTTTAGTTATAATAAACAGTATTTAGGTTCTTTTAGAGATTATGTGCCCAATCATTACGTTCTGGGAAATAATCTTATTCCCTACGTTCGATCGGAGGAAAAAGATGCTGATGTTTGGAAAAGGGTAGTAGATAGAACGGTTTCCAGGCCTTTTGTGCCTTTTACGTTTTCCCATGCGCTTAAAAAAGAAACGGGTAAGGGGTTAAATGAGTATTATAACAATATGATAGATGACATTAAGGAAGAGGAAAATCAAAGAGTTTCCAATCTTATAACTTCTACATATTCTATAATTTCAGAAACACCAAAAACATACACTAGTTTTCTTTACCCTTCATTGGACAGTTCAGGTAATCTTGTTTATATGAAAACCGGGTTGTCGGATATTCCGGTATATGAAAAGGATAGGTTTGGGAAAAAGAATAAATTATTTACACCCGGTATTATTAATAATACTGGAATGACCTACCAAGATAAGGATTATATAATTTGGAATGAGTTTACATTTCATCCCAGATGGAGAGCAGAGAGTTATTCAAATATTGTGGTGATGGATAATAATTCGGGGCGGGTATCCAAATTATCATCCAATAAAAAGTACAACGGAGGTGCATCAGACGTATCACATAAACGAATAGTCACCACTACCACTTCCGAAGATTACAGGCACTCAATTGTTCTACTCGATTTTATAACAGGGGAAGAAATAGAGCACATTCCTAATCCTGATAATGCTTTTTATAGTCATGTAAAATTTTTGGATGAGCTGCACCTTGTAGCAGTTAAAATAACCCATAAGGGTAAATCTTTAGTAAAGATAAATCTGGAATCATTTAATGAAATCATATTAATTAAGGAAGGAATTGAGAATTTTGGAAATCCTGTTCCTTTTAAAGATTATGTTTTTTATACAAGTGATTTCTCAGGAATCGATAATATTTATGCAATAAAATTAAATACACTGGATAAATTTCAGGTCACTTCAGTTAAATACGGTGCATACAATCCATTTCCTACTGATAGTGTACTACTATTTAATGTTCAGAAGAAAGAGGGGGTGTTGGTGGCGAGTATGCCATTTAATCCGGAATCATGGGTACCTCTGAGGGAGGTGCAAGTGGAGAAAAGACATGATTATGATGAGGTTCTGGAACAGGAAGGGTTTGATGTAACAAAAACAATTGCCGATTCTTTGGATATACAACCTGTGAAATACAGCAAGTTCAAGCACTTGTTTAATATCCATTCCTGGGGGCCTTTGGCCACAAGTTCAATGGACGAAGTGTCCCTTGGAATTTACAGTCAGGATATTTTAAGCACAACTTCTTTATATGCAGGGTATAATTACGATGTTTATGAAAATAATTTCAGGTGGGAAGGAAAATTAAGTTTTCAGGGAATGTTTCCTATTTTCGATTTATCTTTTGACACTGGAAATAGAAAAGCTCAACTTGCCTGGACGGACACTGACGACCTTAATTTATATTGGAATGAAACCAACGTAAATGGTGGATTTAGAATCCCTTTAATACTTACCCGGTCTAAATTTTTAACTTCTTTAAATACCTCATGGAACCTCCAGCATACTTCGGTATCGAATTTTCAAAATAGCATTGACGGGGAGGGTAGATTGATAGATTATAATGGTGATCAGTACCTTTTAAGGAGTTATATTGATAATGGATACCTTCTTTCTTCCAATTACAAAATATCTTTTGTTTCTGCTTTGAAAACAGCACACAGGCAGTTAAAACCTCGTTTTGGAGGGATTTTTATTTTTGATTACTCGCACGATGTTGCTGGAAATTTTAATGGTGCCTCAATGGCATTGCGAAGTCAATTGTATTTACCCGGAATAATGAAAACACATTCATTAAATGGATTTCTGGCCTATCAAACAAGGGAAATTGATAATACAGATTTGAATAATTATTATTTTCGAAATAAAGTGCCATTCCCCAGAGGTATTAAAGGTGTTTCGTACTATCAGCAGTTTGTTTCAACAGGAGTTAATTATGAATTTCCAATTGTTTACCCTGATTTGTCTCTGGGACCATTGTTGTATGTGAAAAGAGTACGGGCCAATTTGTTTTTTGATGGGGCTATGGGAATAAATGAAGACAATACAGGAAAGCCTGTTACAGAATATTTTAATTCTACAGGTATCGAAACTCGTATGGACTTCAATACAGTGCGATTTAAGCCGCAAATTACAATTGGGTACAGATTAAGCTACGGATTTGGGCAAGGATATTTTCATGAATTAATTTTTCCTGTCGTTGAGTTTTAATTCAAGTATTAATAATTTTGGCATTACTCATTTTAAGGAGTATTTTTGCACACTGTTATTAGAAGAAAAAAGATTAAAATGGCGGAAATAATAAGAATGCCCAAAATGAGCGATACCATGGAAGAAGGGGTAATTGCTCAGTGGCTAAAAAAAGAAGGTGAAACAGTTAAATCGGGAGATATACTTGCAGAGGTTGAAACTGATAAGGCAACCATGGAACTTGAGTCCTATTGGGACGGTGTGTTACTCCATATTGGTATAAAAGAGGGTGAATCTGTGCCTGTTGATGGTGTAATTGCTATTATTGGTAAGAAAGGTGAGGATGTGAAAGCATTGTTAAGTTCTGAATCCGCCAATGTATCATCTAACGACTCCAAAGTAGAAGCACCTGTAGCGGTAAGCAATTCTGCTGAAAAGATAGATGTGTCAGGTATCAATGCTACGGTAGTGACCATGCCCAAAATGAGCGATACCATGGAAGAAGGGGTTATTGCTGATTGGCTGAAAAAAGAAGGTGATTCCGTGAAATCAGGGGATGTACTTGCTGAAATTGAAACGGATAAGGCGACCATGGAATTTGAGTCCTATTGGGACGGTGTTTTACTTTATATTGGAGCGAAATCAGGCGACTCAATCCCGGTAAATGGTGTTTTGGCTGTTATTGGTGAAAAGGGGGCTGATTTTCAAACTCTTTTAAAAGCACATCAAAATAATGCATCGGATGCAACAGATTCGGATTTGGATCAAAAACCGGCTGTAACTGTTTCTTCAAATGATACAAAACAAGAGGTTACTGCCGTTCAAAATGAAACTGTAGTAGTTTCTTCTAATGGTAAGGATATTAAAGCATCTCCTTTGGCAAGAAAGATGGCCAAAGATTTGGGTTATGATATCGCTCAGATAAAGGGATCAGGTGATTATGGTCGTATTGTTAAAAAGGATATAGAAAGTTTTACTCCTTCAGCAGTAGCTACTGCTCCTTCGGCTGCCAAGGCAACTCCTCAGGCTGTTCAATTGCCTAGTGTAGTAGGAGAGGAGTCCTATGAAGAAATTAAGGTTTCGCAAATGAGGAAAACAATTGCGAAAAGACTTTCAGAAAGTAAATTTACAGCACCTCATTTTTATCTCACTATGGAGATAAACATGGACAAGGCCATTGAAGCCAGAAAAAGCATCAATGAAATATCGCCGGTTAAAGTTTCTTTCAATGATTTAGTGTTGAAAGCTACCGCTGCTGCTTTGAGAAAGCATCCTGATGTGAATGTATCCTGGCTTGGAGATAAACTAAGAAAAAATCATCATATAAATATAGGGGTTGCAGTTGCTGTTCCTGAAGGACTTATTGTTCCGGTAGTAAGGTTTGCGGATAATAAATCGCTTTCCCACATATCTACAGAAGTAAAGTCTTTAGCAACAAAGGCTGCCAACAAAGAATTACAACCCAAAGATTGGGAGGGTAGTACTTTTACTATCTCTAATTTGGGAATGTTTGGAATAGACGAGTTTACCGCTATTATTAATCCACCAGACGCTTGTATTCTGGCTGTTGGCGGAATTAAGCAAACTCCAGTTGTAAAAGATGGACAAATTGTACCCGGCAATGTAATGAAAGTAACTCTTTCATGTGACCACAGAGCTGTTGATGGTGCTGTAGGTGCTGCTTTCTTACAAACCCTCAGAAATCTTCTTGAGGATCCGGTAAGGATAATGATCTAATATGGAAAAAATTCACGCAACCACGGTTCTGGCTGTAAGTCACAATGGCGAAATCGCTGTTGGGGCCGACGGCCAGGCCACCATGGGTAACTTTGTTGCTAAAAGCAATGTAAAGAAAATTCGTAAACTTGCTGAAGGTAAAGTTCTTACTGGATTTGCCGGTTCTACTGCCGACGCTTTTACTCTTATTGAAAGGTTCGAAGAAAAGTTAGGTAAATACGGTGGCAATATGAAAAGAGCCGCCATCGAATTGGCCAAGGATTGGAGAACAGATCGTTACCTTCAAAAGCTGGAAGCTATGTTAATAACGGCCTCAAAAGGTGAGTTGCTTGTAATTTCAGGAACCGGAGATGTGTTGGAACCAGATAATCATGTAGCTTCAATAGGTTCAGGAAGTATGTACGCACAATCTGCAGCATTGGCATTGATAAAACATGCTCCAACTCTTTCAGCTGAGGAAATTGTAAAAGAAAGTCTTACAATTGCAGCAGATATTTGCATCTACACCAACCATAATTTCATAATAGAAAAACTGTGAAAGTCACTATCTACCATAACCCCCGATGCGGAAAAAGTAGAGAGGCCTTGCGAATCCTTTCGGAAAAAGAACCGGATATAGAAATTGTTGAGTATTTAAAAACCCCTCCTTCAAAAGAAGATATTTTAAAGATACTTGAATTGACAAAGGTCGCTGCAAAGGACTTAATCAGGACCAATGAAGCAGAGTTCAAAGATAATTATAAAGGTAAAGACCTTGATGAAGAGGGATGGATAGATGCTCTGGTTAAATTTCCTAAGTTATTGCAGAGACCTATTGTACTTACTGATGTTTCCGGAATTGTTGCCCGACCACCAGAGTTGGTAAATGAAATAGTATAAACCTTCCCGGTGGTTGTTTGAGGGTGATTATAGTTTACATTGTATAATTTTTTACCATGAAAGAGAAAATTGCCTTTTTCCTTGATACGTATTTAGTGAAGTTTGAATTGGTTCTGTGGGTAGGAAGTATTTTGTTATACTCGTTTTCTGTTGAAGTTTTTGGTATTATGCTCACTTTATTGGCAGTACTCTACTTTTTGTGGGGTATGACTTCCGATAAAGCCTTTGTTGTTGAAAATATTTTCAGAAAAATCGGAGGTATCTCAGCTGCTATTTCTGTGGTAGGTTTTATGTTTTTTTATATGAAACTTCCCGGTGCTGTGGAGCAGTTATCCGCAGGATTTATAGGTTTGATTGTATCTGTTTTCCTTTCCTGGGTAGTACTATATAATGGTATTTATAAATTTACCAACCCTAGGATTTTAAGACCTCATATTTTATTTCTTGTTTTACTTTCCCACGGAATAGCAGAAGGATATTTGTTTTAACCAGAATTCAGATGATCTGCGGGAATAATATTCTGATTTAACGTATTACAGAGATACGGCCGTGCGTTTCTACGTGGAATACGTTAAATCAATATCCCCTGTTTTTTTCGATAACATGGAGTAATGGTTGACCATTAACTACTCTCCGGTAGTTTTCTAAAACAAGTTTCACTGCCGATTCAGGATCAGTAATACTCGCTACATGGGGAGTAACTACAATTTTCTCTTCTTGCCAAAATGGATGCTCTTCAGGAAGAGGTTCTATTCTGAAAACATCCAAAAAAGCACCTCCAAGATGTTCTTCTTCAAGGCTTTCCAGTAAATCATTATCTACAAGGTGACTTCCACGACCTAAATTCATTAAAAAAGATCCTTTCTTCATCCTTCTAAAAATATCGTGATTTAATATGTTTTCAGTTTCAGGAGTAAGGGGAAGTACATTGATTAATACGTCAATATCTTTTAGGAATTCGGTTGGTACTTTATTACCCCAAAAGGTGGTAACATTTTCCACATTTTTTTGATTACGTGAAAATCCGTAAACTTCATATCCAAACATAAAAAGATCCCGGGCAATTCTACTTCCCATTTCTCCAAGTCCTAATATCCCTACTTTTTTCAGGCGCTGTGGTACATGTTGTTTCCAAATTCCAATTCTCTTTTGCCGTATGTACATGGGCATTTGTTTTTCAAAACCTATTACTCCCATTACAGCAGTACGGGAAATGTCCATGGCCAGATTGTTGTCCACAATACGTGTAATGGAAACATCAGGTAAGTTGGGATCGGTCAATACATGGTCTACACCTGCACCTAAAGAGGTAATCCATTTAAGGTTGGATAGGTTGTCCAGGGAACCATGCGGGTGCTTCCAAAGCAATGCCCCAATTACATTTTCCGGTTGGGAAATATGGGGATAAGCCTGAACCTCGATAGAAGGGTCTTGCCTATTAATAGCTTCCACCCAGTACTTAATATTTTTTCCGCTGCTTACTATGGCCAATGACATTATGCGTTTCTCCTTTCTATATCATTTAAAATAAGTGGTGCGTGCACCCTTGAATTCTCAATAAACCATTTATTTGTCCTCAGACCTCCACAGGCCACACCGGCTAAGTAAATTCCGGGCACATCCGTTTGATTAGAATTTTCATCATAATAAGGTGTATGAAACTCATCATCTCTAAATTTAATGCCCATACTCTTCATAAAATCAAAATCAGGTTTATAACCGGTCATGGCTAGTACAAAATCATTTTTCAGCTTTATATTACCCTGTGGGGTTTTTATATGCACAAATTTTTCTTCAATTTTTTCGATTTCAGAATTAAAATAGGCCTTAATACTGCCTTCTTCAATTCTATTTTCAATATCGGGTCGTACCCAGTATTTTACATTGGGAAGAATACCTTCTTCACGAACTACCATAGTAACGCGTGCCCCTTTACGCCAGGTTTCCAATGCAACGTCAACAGCAGAATTGGCCGCTCCCACCACTACAATATCCTGACGAAAATAGGGGTGAGGCTCATCGTAATAATGCTTTACCTTGGCCAAATTTTCGCCCTCTATATTCATCATAAACGGTAAGTCATAAAATCCGGTTGCAAGAATTACATTTTTGGTGTGATATGTGTCAAATTCAGTAACTACTTGGTGGGATTTCTCTCCGGGAACTACTTTTTCAACCCTTTCATAAAGCTTCACATCCAAATCCCATTTTTCTGTAACTCTTCTGTAATACTCCAGAGCTTCAACCCGGTTGGGTTTTGACCCATGGCTTATAAATGGCACATCTCCAATTTCAAGTTTATCGGATGTAGAAAAGAAAGTCATATTGAAAGGATAATTATAAACAGAGTTTACCAGACAACCTTTATCAATAATTGTGTAACTCAGGCCTCGTTTTTTGGCCTCAATCCCACAAGCTAATCCGATTGGTCCTGCCCCAATTATTACCAAATCCATCATATCCACTTTCATTTTTTTTACTTTACTTCTACAAAGAAAAGCATCTATTATGATTTTCTCCTCTTTTTAACAGATATTGAGGTCATAATACTATAATATTTTTGAAAAATGAGTGAGAAAATTACAGAAGTTTTGTGCTATGGGGAGATTTTATTCGATGTTTTTGATGATCAAAAATTACCCGGAGGGGCTCCATTCAATGTTTCTGCCCATCTTTCCCAGTTAGGGTTATCCTCTACAATAATTAGTAGTGTGGGGAATGATACTGATGGAATAGAATTGATAAAATTCGCTGAAAACAAGGGAGTTGCAATAAATTTCATTCAAATAAATGAAAAATACCCTACGGGCACAGTACTTATCCAAAAAGACGAAAATCTCGATTCTATTTATACAATTACGGAACCCGTGGCGTGGGATTTTATTAAAACTTCCTCATCTCTTATTGAAACGGTAACAAATACTCCCTATTTTGTTTTTGGAAGTCTGGCCACTCGTTCTGAAACTTCGCGAAACACCTTACTTGAATTATTGAAACACGCAAACACGAAGATTTTCGACATAAACCTCAGGGCCCCTCATTATGATTTGGATTCTATTTTTGAAATGATGGAAATTTCTAATGTTGTGAAAATGAATGAAGAAGAGCTCAATGAGTTATCCGAAAAAATGGGAATGGCAGGGCTTTCTCTGGAGGAAAAGCTGAAAAAAATGGCTTTCGATTTTAATCTGGAGGCTCTGTTTGTTACCCGTGGAGGTGAGGGTGCATGTTTATATACCAGAAAAAACTATTATTCAAATCCGGGTATTAAAGTTGAAGTAGTGGATACAACAGGAAGTGGAGATTCCTTTTTAGCAGTAGCTATTAAATTGATGAAAGAAAAGGCCAGTCCGGATCAAATACTGGAAAAGGCCTGCCAAATGGGAAGTTGGGTGGCCACCCAAAAGGGGGCTATACCTTTAACCCGGATTATGTAATAGCTACCTCTTCAAAACCCTCTTCACCGTATCTACACCTGCTCCGGTTATTTT
>JAOUKG010000072.1 GCA_029882725.1 Cyclobacteriaceae bacterium | reverse complement strand
TCAAATTGCCCTTGTCGCTTCAATGAATCTTCTTGAATTTATCCTTGTGCCCGACCTGTTGTTATGGGGGAAATTCAATTCGGTTTTTGCCTTGTTATTAATCCTCCTGATTTACTTCAATGCATTTTATCTTAGCAAAAAATTGCAACAGACGGATGCCGCATGATTAAAATGTTGAAAAATCACCCTTTTGCCGTACAGGCACATTTCGAAAGTTCCATTGTACTCACATTTTCTGTTCCTAAAGATCAACTTCAACCACTAATTCCTGAATGCCTGGAATTAGATTTGTTCAATGACCAATATGCATTTATAGCCATCGCTATGGTTCAAACAAAAGGCCTTAGACCCAAGGGGTTTCCAGCTATCTTCGGAAATGATTTTTTCTTAATTGGATATCGTGTTTTTGTACGATATACAAACAATCAGGGAAAACGGCTTCGGGGTTTGTATATTCTAAAATCTGAAACAGATAAAAAGAAAATGGAATTCCTGGGGAATCTCTTCACCCATTACAACTACACCACCACCGACATTACGCAGGTGGATCAAAATGGCAGATTGGAAATAACGTCAGGAAAATCCGGGTTTAAAGTTGAAATTGAAAATACGGAGGGAGATACTCCTCTTCCCAACAATTCTCCCTTTTCCAATTGGAAGGAAGCCCGAAAGTTTGCCGGCCCTTTGCCTTTTTCCTTTACTTATAATTCAAAGGCCAAAGAAGTGTTGATCATCGAGGGCGTAAGACAAAACTGGACACCCACACCCATTAAAATTACGGATTACGATTTTTCATTTTTACATTCACTCAACCTGAAAGGGGCTGAGTTGGCAAATGCTTTTATTATCAAAGACATCCCCTATTACTGGAAAAAAGGAAAGATCGAATCATGGGAAAAATGAGAAAACCCTTTCAAGGAGTAGCCAATATTATACGGTTTAACTGGCATTTCTATGTTTTGTCTCTTGGCTTTGTATTGCTCCTGTTATTGGTTTCTAAATTCTTACAAGGAGACCTACAGTTTTACTTCAACCTTTTGAGTGTGTTGATTGTGATTCCCGTTATCATTTCTCTTTTGATTTCCTTTTATATTTATGATTTGTCTGGCTTATATAACCTCAATTGGTTAAACCATTTGCAAATCAGAGAGAAGTCCAAAATAGTAAATATAAATGCTGGTTTTGATGAAACGAGTATTTTGTTAAAAGCTAAATTTGATCTCCGGGAATTGCATGTGTTTGATTTTTACGATCCATTGAAACATACCGAAATTTCGATTAAAAGGGCAAGAAAAACCTATCCACCTTTCCCCGGAACGCGACAAATAACCACCACGCATATACCCCTGGAGGACCATACTGCTGATTATATATTCTTGATTTTTTCTGCCCATGAAATACGTGAAGAAAATGAAAGGATTCTTTTTTTCAAGGAACTTCGAAGAGTAATAAAACCATCAGGACAAATTGTTGTAACCGAACATTTACGCGATCCGGCCAATTTCCTGGCCTATACCA
This sequence comes from Cyclobacteriaceae bacterium, assembly GCA_029882725.1. Lineage (GTDB taxonomy): Bacteria > Bacteroidota > Bacteroidia > Cytophagales > Cyclobacteriaceae > JAHEMU01. The sequence goes on along the minus strand of JAOUKG010000072.1, from coordinate 7,123 downwards.
TCGGTTTTTTCCATTTCCTTTCAAAGTCTTCTTGGAAAAGAACCTTTCAATCGGCTTCTTTAATATTAGTCAAAGAAAAAAAACTGAACCCCTTTGTAACTACCTATACACTTAAAACCCATGGAAATTCATTTTAAAACTGTCGGTGTACTCTTAATGGCTCTATCGCTATTGCACGGGATTTTCCCAAAGTATTTCAATTGGAAAAAGGAACTAAGTTCACTTGGACTAATGAATAGGCAAATGATGTATGTGCATACCTTCTTTATTGCCTTGGTGGTATTTCTCATGGGCTTGTTGTGTTTTACCTCCCCGAACGAGCTTATCCATACACCCCTCGGGAGGAAAATTATTTTCGGACTTGGAGTATTTTGGATCATCAGGCTATTTATCCAAATCTTTGTGTATTCACCCAAGCTTTGGAAGGGTAAGGCCTTCGAGACTACAGTACATATTATTTTTACCTTATTTTGGGTGTATATGAGCGTGCTTTTTGTTTGGGTATATTTGGGGAAAAATTGAGCCTCCGTTTCCATCAACTTGCGGAAAGCACGTAAGAATATGGTTGCTACTTTGAAGGTTCGATCGAACCAAAAGTTTAAATAACAAAATACATCATCTTCAAACTATAGGTAATATCAACATTATCAGGAGGAGGAATCATAGCCCTCAAACAATGTTTTTTGATATACGATGCCTTTAATTTTATTCATTAGTTCCCGTATGAACTCATAATGTTTAACATACTGATTGGGTATGTTAATTCTATCGATGTTTTTAGACTTTAGTAATTGCATTTTAATCTTATCTGAGTCAATTCGTTTTTTATTTTCATAATGTTCAGCTCCATTTATTTCAAATACTATTTTTGGAATCCTGCCCTGAAAAATTATTCCATCAAATTCTTTTTTGTTTACATGCGGATTGTTTATTTCAGCCGGGAAGACATCTATTACTTTTACATTTCTTTCAAAACGGGTTCCCTGTATCGTGCAATAATGGCTCATTGTTTTATAAAATTCGTCTTCAAATTTAGAATCATTTGAAAATCCGATTGTAAACTTATTTGCAGTACTTTGTGGGATTTGTGTTGTGCCGTTTTTTTGCACATATTCAATCAGGGCATACAAATCATCATTTTTCCTTGATAAAATATCTATTGCCTTTTTATCCGCTACCACCACCAAGTTTTCCTGTGCTCTTGTAACTCCAACATTAATTAACTGGCTGTTGTTTTTTATCCAGTCGTATGTTCTGGAAGTGGTGTTTCTTGATATTGAAGTGGATATAATAATAGTTTTGTTTTCTTGTCCCTGTATTTTGTGAATCGTTCCACAACTTACTGACGAATCTATTGCTGCATTTCCTTTTGCCTTTTCCAAGTAATGATTCAAAACTTCTTGTTGATTACGGAATGGTGTGATAATGAAAACATCTGTTAATTTATTGTCTGCTATATATTTTACTATTTCCTGTGCTTCTTCAATGGTTGCATTTCTATCCTTTTGGTTAACATTATTCACATCTATCAGCTTCACTTCACCATTTATTTTAATTTTCGAAAGGTTTAATTTTTCCTCATAAAACCGCATGTTTGAATAATTGATAATTTTTCTTCCACAGCGATAATGATAACTCAGTAAAATATTTCTCGATATGTTATCGATCTTTTTATATACTGATAAGATAGAATTATCGTAGTAATCATATGTCATATCTATACCAAACTTGTTCATCAAGTGTTGATTTCTACTTTCTTCAAAAACAACAATCGGCTTTAGTTGGTTTGTGTCTCCAATCAAAACCATGTTTTTGCATTTTGAAATAGGAATCAGGCTAGTGGCTATATCGCACTGACCGGCTTCATCCATCACCAGTAAATCAAATTTATATTTACGTCCCAACTTACGACTTGATATATTAGTAGTAAGAATAATGGGAAATACTTTTGTGAGCTTTTCTAGGTTATCGTCATCTGCAATCCATTTATTAAATTCTTTTACTTGTTTTTTGGATTCCTCAATATCCAGAAGTTCTATCAACGAAGTAAAATCCTTGTTTTTCAAACGTTTTACGTAGCGTAATGACTCGAAGTAGAAATACTGCAACAGCTGTTGGTTATCTTGTATAACTTCAAATAAATTATCCAAATCATCGTTATTGGTTTCAGGTATTTGCTTTAGTTTTTCTTCAATGGCATGTTTTTCTTTTTCCAACAAATGATTCACATCTTTTGACAACAGACTGCTAACAAACGACAGGTTTTGCAACTGTTCAATTCTGTTTTCATAATTTTTAATTTTCTCAAGCAATTTTCTGTTTTTCTCTTTCGACTTTTCTTTGAGATTAAATAATAGCTCTTCCTTAGGCACATCTTTTGTCTCAAAAGCATACCTTTCTTTAATTATATGCAGTGCCTGAGCTACACATTCGTTATTTCCAAGTCTTAGTACGGGAAGCAGAATTTCTTTGTTTCTGTACTTGCCTAAGTATAATTTATCTTTAATTCCATCAATGGGCACATTGTTATTTGAAGAAATCAATAGTGTTTTTCCATTGGTAAGGCCATTTACAATAATATTTAATATAGTTTGTGTTTTACCCGTTCCTGGTGGTCCCTGTACATACGTAATGGGGTATTTTAACGCATTGTAAATAGTTTGAATCTGATCTATATTTATATTCCGGTCATATAGCACAATGTGAGGTTCTTTTCGGTTTTGTCTGTCAAGCAATGATAAGTTTTGAAAGAATGCCTTTAATGGAATTTCCATTTCTTTATGCTCATATTCTGCATGAATGTTGTCGTAAATTCCAGATATCTCTATCTGTACATACCCCAACACAACTACCTCAGGCCTTGTATTTGGCAATTCGCCAATTTTGAAATTGGCTCGTACTAATTCTATAGCTTCAGACTTATCTTTTATATAAATCGCTTCAAAATCTGCCGGGGTCAAATCGGTATAGTATGACAATGAATGTTTTTCATTTTGTATATAAAAATTTGAATTGAAATGTGTTTTACTCCCTACATATAATTTTTTGTGTACAGGGTCAAACGTGAGTTTTCTGTATGCAATTACAAATTTTCCCTTCGATTTTAAATCAATTGAAAATTCACTTATAGCCAACTCGTAACTATAATACTTGTTATAATCATTATGATAGATATCTTTTATAATCTGCTTTTGCTGCTCATCTGTTAACTGATATGGATTTTTCTGTGCCAATTCCGTTAAATCCACCCCCTGAATTAAATGTGCTTTGTGTAGAAATGGGTCTTTATTGGATTTATAGCATTCCAGGAAGTAGTTCAATATATTATTGTCATATCGGTCAAATTCATAAACCTGCAAACTTTCATCTTCATCTAATTTTTTAATCAGTTTTTCCGGAACATCATAGAATGAAAATTTCAGAATTTCGGCTGTCTGAATACGTGAAATAAATATTTTGGCATCTATTATGGGGTCATCTTTTGTAACATTAAACATGTTTACCCGAAGTTCATCCTTTTCATTTATATCGAATATACTTATCCAAAAAGGTGTAATCTCTCCACTCTTATTTTTATAGGTAATATTTAGGTATTTCCCTTCCCGTATTGCTTTACCAATAAATGCGGTGATTTTTTTGTCAATCATTTGGTGATTTTGTTTTGTATTGTCTAGGCCTTGCAACTCATGCCCAGGCTATGTGTTCATAAAAGGGAAATCGCAGAGAAAACCTTAATCTACCTTTCAAATTTGAGCCGAAACTATGTTTGGTAATAAATTTAATCAAAAAATAACAAAACAAAGATCTGGGGGGGGGTTGAGATACTTTTGAATAACAGAGATCCCCCAAATACATATATATATGAAGTTGAATGGAACACCTACGGTGAAGGACTTCAAGTCGGAGATTGTAACTTTGCTTTCAAACAAATTAATATCATACCCAATATTCTCAGCCATTTGATTCGGACATGAAACTTCTAATTTTTCTACAAATGTTAACCTGAAAGGAGCCCGTTGGGCATGGCCTTTTACAGCCTATTACCCCCAGGTAGTTCTTGTTACCTCAGTTGAAAATGAATATGGTCATCATGCCTGACTGCTTTACATCCATGATATCTTATCTTTTCATTTTTTAAACCAAGTCGACTTTTTAAGTGTGGTTCTATAAATAATTTACCGATATTTTTATCAGCCAATATCAATCCCACTAATTTTCCTGTCCCTTTTTTCGAGAATCTAATATCCGAATTGATTTTACCAAATGTCAAATATTTCGGAAAGTCATACTGCCAATTCCCACTTTTCTTACATATATCGATTTGATTATACTCTTTGTCAGTCGGATTTTCGTAAATCCCGTATCCGCTTACTGAAGGTTTTCTATTTGTCAATTGTAAGTTTGCCTCCTCGTATATTAAAGTAATATCGATCTTCTTCCCATCGTTATGACTTAAGTGTGGTAACAGCGGAAACCCGTCTATGAAAGGAAAATTAGCATCCAGATATACTATTTTCATCCCCTGAAAATCGTTTTCAAAGTTAGATGATATTCTTTTTATCGATTGATTTAATTCCTTCCTAACATAATTTCTATTAGCTAGCTTATAAAAAAACGAATGAGCTCGTAGTGTATCCGAATCCTCAATCTTTACTCGTCCAAAAATTGGTGCCAAATAGGGGACAATGAAAAAAGTCGTTATTAAATACAATCCAATAAATGTTCCAAGTCGTTTTACCCGTTTCCTATCCGATTTCTTACGAATCAATACTATGGATATCAGATAAATGATCCCACCTATCTGAGTGAGTATAGTTAATAAAATGAAAAGCAATATATGGAGGATTACTCTCAAGAATATGCAATGTTATTGGGTAATGCTCTTTCTAAGCCGATGTGGTAGTAGACCCAAGGGAAGACCATAACATCCAAATACAAATGAAATAAAACAGAATTTTCCATATATTATTTTCAGCCAAATACTAAGGCTAATATTCCTAATATCGATAGTATAAAATTAGCAATGAAATGTAGAGCAAAAGCAGGTAATATGCTTTTACTAAGATAAACAGTCAATGTAATGGAAAGGCTTATTATTACTAACATTGGAAATAGCCACAATTGAAATGTGTGATACAAAGCAAATAATATCTGAAGGGGATTCAGTTGTTTAGTTTCATTCCAATTAAAAGTCAATTTCATTTTTCGCTATTTTTTGAAGGCTAGGGCTATGTATTCATGCAATGGAAATCGAAGGGAAAACCTTGATTTACCTTCCAAGCTTGAACCAAAGATATGTTTAGTAATAAATTTAATCAAAAAAATACCAAAGTATAGCTTTTGGCGAGAAAAAGGTGATGATTTTCGATAACCTAATATTGTGTATAGTTTAATTTTCTATTCTATCCAGGTCAATTTTGACTCTATAAGCGTCCACTTTCCATCTTTTTTTTCAAAAAAAGCTTCCCCACCTTGATAAACTAATCTAAAATAGAGCCTCGCCTTTGTTAATTCTGGATTCATAACAATTAGACTCACTTCCGGATGCGTTTCTAAATGCCAATATCCACCCCAGTGACCATAAATTACATTTAGGTATATGTTTAAAAAATTTTGACGCATCCAAGTTTTTTTAGTTGCTCTAGCAGGATTCATTATTCCTCCGGAACCAAGTGGAGAATGTTGATTCCCAAGGAATTGTATTAATTCAGTTTGATAATCAGTTGTTAAGTACAGTATTTTATTAGAAGGTAAAGTTGTTTGAGGTCGAAAGTCCTTTATTTCTACCTTCTCCAAATCTTTTGTATTTGGATATTTTAAATCTTCATAGAACAGATACCTTCGATCGTCTTTCCCAAATTTCTGTTCAAATTCAGTTAACGTTAATGTATCTTGTTTTAAGCGAATTACAATTGTATCAGGATTCGGAAATTCAGCTATCACATACTTTACACTATTTTGTATTATAGCAAACTTGTCAATATAAATTGAATCCCCCCATTCAGATGATCCAATTCGTTCAAGGTCATAAGGTGTATAAAACTCGTTAAAGATTGAATATACTGCTTTGGAATATTTATCATTAGATACCTCAGACTCATTGTTTCCAACACCCTCATTCCATTGTATTAATAGAGTAAATAGAGAATCAGAGTCAGATTTCTTAAATGCATAGCCCAAAGATTTGCTCAAACCCTGACAAAACACACTTGAAGCAGTGAATATTAGAAGTAAATATAATAAGACTAAGGTTCTCATAATGAAGCATAATGTCCAGATAGGCATGTGCCTATGACTCTTTTTAATATCTACAATCTAGCAGTTTTGCGGAAAAGTTTCAAGTATCTCCTATGATACATATGCTATATCATTTGTTGAGTGCCGTCATTCCTCTCATAGATTTGATATGCCATCTTAAATTTGTATTTTAACCGCTTTCTCAAGGAATTTGGTTTTAGAATTTCAATTGAATCGGCAAACCCAATGAGCAGTCGCTCTATTTCAAAATTATGGTGGACTTTTAGCCCTATAATCACAGATCCATCTTCAAACTCATTGAGTAGTTGTTGTGAAGCATGAAAAGGTTTCGTCAATACGTAGGGAGCGTTGTTACTATCAATCTTCATTTCTATTTCAATAAGCTGATCGTCTGTTAGAACTGTTACACCATAGGTATTGCTATAAAAAGTATCCGCTTCAAAATTCTCTTGTTCATATTTCACAGAAAGGTCAATATCAACTTTGATCATTCTATCTAGAGCAAGAGTACTAACTTTTGGCAGGCCATTGCGCTTGCCTACCAGAAACCACCTATTATTGAACTCCTTAAGAATGTATCCGTGAAAGTTGAAGGTGTTTGGCGATTTTGCTGAAAATGATTGATAGGTAATTTTCAAAACTATCCTCTTCAAAATTGCTTGGTAGAGTTGGTCAATAAGCTCTAACCCTTTTAAGTTTTCATTTTTGTCAATATGAATGATAGGTTTTCGATTAGCTGATTCGTTATAGACTTTATCTTCAAGTTTCTGGATTACTCCATTTAATTCGTTGAATAATGAGAATTTTTTAAACTGCTTCAACATCTCCACGGATTCGGTCAAAACATCCATATCAACTTTTGTCA